>JAKAPV010000004.1 GCA_021806845.1 Bacillota bacterium
CCCCTTGCAGTGAATTGCCCGGCACACCTGGCCCGAAGTTGACTATCTCTCCGGAGAAATATGCGGACTTCATGATCGAAGCGTTTGAATGTTGGCTATCATACGACGATCCGAAGATCGACATACGCTTTCTGAAGCAGGCCATCTACGGAATGATGGGAGCGCAGCCCGGGTTGTGTTCCATGGGGCACAATTACTGCGGGGTCTTCCCCACCATCACGCCGAACGGAGACGTCTTCTTCTGCGACAACTATGAAGGCAGCGAAGATATGTTCTTGGGAAACCTGATGGATACAAGGTTACCCGATCTGCTATTTCAGCCTCATCTAAGGCATGCTGAGATTCGAGCGCAAATCATGGAGGTCAAGCAGCGTTGCGGCAGTTGCGAATGGTTTTCCTCTTGCGGCGGCGGGTGCCCTCGCTATAATCGCTCTGCGAGCAGCCAACCATTCAGTCAGGACAACTTCTTCTGTAACGCATATATGCGCATAATGTCGCACGTGTCTCGTCGCGTCAAGGAGATTACAGGTACATTGGAAATGGGGGTCTCCTGACCTAACCGTGAGTCGCGAAGCCCCGGACTCAGCCGTGGTGGCGAGGTCCGGGGCTTCGCGACCCACGGCTAGGTCCAACACCGTTTACTTAACGCGTCTCGATGGGGCGATCGTCGGCCGCGCGCTCTACGAGGGGCGGTTCACGCTCGAGGAAGCGCTGCAGGTGGTGGCATGCTGAAGCAGCGGATCATCGCCTGCCTCGATGTGGCAGGGGATCTCGTCGTCAAGGGTACGCGCTTCGAGGAGCTGCGGGTGATCGGCGCTCCAGCGGAGCTCGCGGCGCGCTACGAGGACCAGGGCGCCGACGAGATCGTCTTCCTCGACATCACGGCGAGCATCGAGGGGCGCGGCCCACGGCCCGAGGTGGTCGAGCGCGTCGCACAGCGCATCAGCATTCCGCTCACCGTCGGCGGTGGCCTCCGGAGCGCCGACACCGTCGGGCGCGTGCTCGCCGCGGGCGCCGACAAGGTCTCGCTCAACACGCCGGCGCTCGCGCGACCGGAGCTCGTCCGGGAGGCGTCGGGCCGCTTCGGCAGCCAGGCGGTCGTGATCGCCGTCGACGTCCGCCGGCAGGGCGAGGACTGGCGGGTCTACTCCCACGGCGGCCGGACCGAGACGCCGTGGCAACTCGGTCCGTGGCTCGAGGCGGTGCAGGCGCTCGGCGCAGGGGAGATCCTGCTCACGTCGATAGACCGCGACGGCACGGGCACGGGCTACGACCTCGACGCCCTGCGACACGCGGCGCAGATCGTGCACCTGCCGATCATCGCCTCGGGCGGCGGCGCGGCGCCAAGCCAGATCGGGGCCGCGCTCTTCCTGCCCGGCATCACGGGGGTCCTGCTCGCGGGGGCCCTGCATGACGGGCGGACGACGATCGGCGCGATCAAGGCCGAACTTTCGGCTATGGGGGTGGACGTCCGTGCCGCCGCGCTTTGACAGTTCCAGGCTCGTACCGGTGGTGGTGCAGGACGAAGACAGCGGTACCGTACTGATGTTCGCCTACGCGAACTCGGAGGCGCTCGCCAAGAGCCGTTCGACTGGTCTGGCCTACTTCTGGAGTCGCTCGCGGGCGGAGATCTGGGATAAGGGCAGCACGTCGGGGCAGGTGCTCGAGATCGTCGCCGTCCTCGAGGACTGCGACCAGGATGCGGTGCTCTACAAGGTGTGGGCGCGAAACGGTGCCTGTCACACCGGCGCCTACAGCTGTTTCGGCGACGGCGGGCCGCAGGCCGGGGAACTCGGGCGGCTGTGGGAGACGGTGCGGAGCCGCATCGCCGACGCCGACCCTGAGGCTTCCTACACGCGCCGCCTCTACGAGGCGGGCATCGACCGTGTGCTGCGCAAGATCGGCGAGGAGGCCGGCGAGGTGATCATCGGCTGCAAGGGCGGCCGGGCGGAGGAGATCGCGGCCGAGGCATCGGACCTCATCTACCACATCTGGGTCGCACTGCAGACGGCCGGCGTGCCGCTCGAGGCGGTAACGGGCGAACTGCGGCGCCGCCGCAACAGCACGCCGCCCCCAGGCGGCGTCAAGGTTTGAACGCGGCGCGACTTGCACGCGAGGGTGCACGACAGATTTGTGAGTAAGTAACTGGATAATGGGTTCACTCAGGGCGCGGAGGGACCTGGATGCGGCGATCGCTTGCCGCGGGTTGATGACGCGGCTCCTTGCTCCAGCGCTCGGAGGTCCCGGGGTGCATTCGCGTGGCCATTCGCGATCTTCTCGCTTCGGCGGGCACGCTGATACATGGCCCGAGGGGGATCACTCGCCGCTGACTGCCAGCGCAGAGAGGCCGGTCCCCCGCCTGCTCCACGGGCTGCGTCGAGCTTTCTGCGACCCGTCATTTCAGGGCAAGATTGCGGCAGGCGGCCGGGAGCATACAGCCTGTGCGCGCATGCCGTCAGGTGTCGCGACCAGCCGATATGTCCGCGTCGCAAGCACAAAGGACCCTGTGGCTCCGTTCGCCGCCCTGAAGTAGATGACGCCGTCCGATTCCGATGTGATCGTCAATGGCCCCGGCACGCCCTGCAACGTGTACGTGCGCAGGCTCTGCTGACCGGTTTTGACATTCGTGCTGGCGACAGCCAGCATGCCGGTCTTGTTCGATGTCGGCACGGCGCCTGCTACGACGGTATAGGTCGTCCAGCCGACCGAGCCGACCCACCCGTTCGTCGCGTTCCACTCGGACTCGCCGGGCAAAGTGAAAACGCCTGGTGTGCTGGCCGGAAGGATCTGCGAGGGGATGTGCGGCATGGTCGGCTTCGGCATCTTGACCGCAATCGGCATATCGGCCTTCCATCCCGCCTTCAGCCACTGCGCGAGCGCCGGCGCGAAGTAGCGGACGGCTGGTGCCGAGGCGGACGAAGAAACGAGCACGTCGTCGGACGAAGGGTGACAGCGCGCGGTGTGGCTTCCGCGGTAGCAGACGTAGTCGTAGGTGACGGTCACGGTGCCGCCACCCCGGAGTGCAACCGTCAGGACGTGGTCACCGAAGCTCGGCTCCAGGGATGGCCGCGGCGACAACCGCCGCGCGATGTGCAGCCATGAGAGCAGCTGCGCGATGGCCGTGCGACCTTTTGCGGAGGCGGGCAGGAGCGGCCGCGGGAGCACCTGCAGGGGCGGCGGGGAACCGAGGTCCAGCCGGACTTCGGTTACGTCCTTCAGAGGGGGCACCCAAACGTTCGCAGGGTACGTCGCAGTACCCGGAAGCGGGCCGCCATGGCTGACGTACCCGGGTCCGCAGCCCGCGATCAGCGCCGCTGAACACAAAGCGGAGATGATGATGCGCCGCACGCCGCCCCGCCTCCTTCCCGACCAAACCGTCTTGCGGTCCCACAGATGAGAACACCGCCGCGGGCGTACCGTGTGCGTGCCCGGTCTGAGTTTCGTTCGCGGGGCGCCGGGCCCTCCCGGTGGCAGCCGCCGCCCCGGGGTGCCGCTGCAGCCTTCGGAGCATGCTACAACCGAAGCTTCATCTGCACATACTTGGCAGGGTATACACCCATAGGGTACCCTGAGGGGGCAACGCGAGGAGGGACCCAACGTGTCGGAGGGAGCAGAGAAGGTCGTCGTGATCGGGTCCGGCATCGCCGGACTGACGGCCGCCATCTACACAGCGCGCGCCAACCTGAGTCCGCTGGTGCTCGAGGGCGACGAACCGGGCGGCCAGTTGTCGCTGACGTCGGAAGTGGAGAACTACCCAGGCTTTATCGAGGGCATCAACGGCTTCGACCTTGTCCAGAACATGCGCCAGCAGGCGGAGCGCTTCGGCGCGCGCTACGAGGGCGGCCGCGTCGAGCGGCTCATCCCGGGCACGCCACACCGCCTGGAGCTGGACGACGGCCGGACACTCGAGGCCCACTCCGTGATCATCGCCACAGGCGCCACGGCGCGCTGGCCGGGGCTGCCGCGCGAGCGCGAGTACATCGGACACGGCGTCTCCACCTGCGCCACCTGCGACGGCGCGTTCTACCGGGATCTCAAAGTGGCCGTCCTCGGCGGCGGCGACTCGGCGCTCGAGGAGGCCCTCTTCCTGACCCGCTTCGCGACGGAGGTACACCTCATCCACCGCCGCGACTCCCTGCGCGCCTCGAAGATCATGCAAAAGCGCGCCTTCGACGAGCCGAAGATCAAGTTCCACTGGAACACGGCCGTCGAGAGCATCGTCGGCGAGCCGGAGGAGGGCCTCACGGGCCTGCGCCTCAAGGACATCGTGACGGGCGAGCAGGAGGACCTTCAGGTCGACGGCTTCTTCATCGCGATCGGCCACGTGCCCAACACCCAGTTCGTGCAGGGCGTCCTCGACCTCGACGACCAGGGCTACCTCAAGGAAGGGATCGTGACGCACGTCGCCGGCGTATTCGCGGCGGGTGACGTGCGCGACCATGTCTACCGCCAGGCCGTGACGGCCGCGGGAATGGGCTGCCAGGCGGCGCTCGAGGCGGAGCGCTGGCTCGCGGCGAGCAGTCTTGGCTGATCCCGTCCTGCAGGAGCTTTCGCCCCCTAGGCGAATGGTCGGCGCGAGGGGGCGAGTCCGCTGGACGTTCCGAAGACGCCCAAGGCCTTCTTGCAGGGACTGATCGGACAGGAGATCCGGCTCCACTTCGCACGCGCCGACGCAGCATCCGCGGAAGGGACATTGCTCGGGTTTGACAATCTTGGCATCGTGGTGCGCCGCGCGGACAGGGCATTCTTCATGCCCTGGCATGTGCTGCGCTCAATAGACCTCGTGCCGATGGATTGAGAAGACATGGCGCAAAGGCTGTCCGCGAGCGGGGGAAGGCCGCCCGCGGACAGGTCATCGTCTGCATGGGAGCCCCGGCTGCTTGGCCCGTTCCGAAGGCACCGCCGGCTGCAACGCCGGGGCTCTGGCAGCTCACGACGGCGTTAACCGTTCCGTACCCGATCAGCAGCGACGCGCCAGAGACTCGCTTTTAGAGGTCGGGACCGTCGTCTCCTTCTTGCTTGCGCGGCGTCGTCGTAGGCGGGCCAGGTCTGGGCTCAGGCGTCTGCAATTGCCTTTGTACGTGGAGAAGGAAACTCAGATCTGACTTATCCTTGTCGCGTATGCCCTGCTTCGTGGCGATCAGCGTGGGCAAGTCTGCCACCGGAACTGTGACCTCGCCAAGCGACACTTGGATTGCCTTTGCATTTTCGAACCGGACGTCGCCGACTGCCCCCAAAAGGTCGACCGTGATCTCGTCCTGCACGCGGACCACGACGTAATCCTCAATGTCTCCCATCCCGAGGTCGGCTACCGCGTTGTCCGCCAGAATGCTGAGGGCTTCCTTGAGCCGTCGCACGTTCTCCCTGGAAGAGTCCACGAGGAAGTCGATGTCGTGGGTGGCCCGATCCAGTCCGTAGTAGTTGACCGCAAAGCCACCGATCAGGACGTAGCGGCAACCGGCCCGATTCAAAGCGTCGCAGAGGCGGATCAGGTCCCGGAGGGTTGGCGTCCGGCTTGTCGGGGCCTCACCGTCATACTCTCCCGCCACCACGCATCCGCCTCCTCGAAGGTTCGAAACCGGAAGATTCCACGAGGGCGTACCACGTCGACGCCGCGTAGGTTGTTCAAGAGTTCGGCAAAGCCATCCATCCCCTGAAAGCCAAACTTTCTGCTGCCAATCCGGCGCCCGACGACCTTGCCCCAGTGGTCCAAATCTTGCGGGGATATCTGCGCACCGCGGGACGTCCGGCCGTTGTCCATCCCCATCCCCCTTTGTCACCAGTATAGCCGCAGCAGATCACACGTCTCAGGCTCGGCCGTCGCCTTCCAAGCTGGCGAGCACGCGAGCGATGTAGCGGGTTTGCAGTCGCTCGTGGTCGACCAGGCGGCGCAGAACCTTGCGAGCGGTCCAGAGGCTGCTCACCCGCGCGCGGCAGTGAACAGCGATGGCTGGAAGATGTCCGCGGAGGTACGGGCGCCTTCCATCGGTGGGATGTCCAGCATACGAGCGTCAAGCGGTTCGACGAGATCGAGGAGGTCTTGCCGCGCTCCCGCCATGAGCCGCAGTTGTCCGCGTGATGTCTTTCCGACGGATGGGCTCCGTCTCGGACCAGAAGAGCGATTCCGGCTTGCCGGCCAGCGCGGGGTTGTAGCTGACCCGGAGGATCTCGCCGAGCATTGGCGGCGCCTGCTTGCCCACGTCGAGTACGCCACCGTGCGAGCGCACCCAATCGGGCCACTCCCGGCTGTCAGAGCGATTGGCCCCTTCGCCTGACTTCGTCTGAATTCCTGTCCGATCGCGAGGTAACAGAATCATTATCTTCGGCCCGACAAAGCCCCCTCTTCGTTTCTCTCAGGCAGTCGGTGGATAATCCAGGTGTCCGAAGACGGATCCGAAGGAAATCGTTGCAGTGAAGTTGCCGAAGGGGCGCCTCTCCGCCGCCGTGGCGGTCGTCGGCATCGCGATGGTGGCCCCGAGCGCTTTTGCGGCGGGCCCGACATTGACGTCCGGCACCACGACGCAGGCGACCTCGCAGCACGTCGGCGTGCCGGAGAAGGTGGCCTCCAATCTCGGCTTGAGCGCGGACGGTCGTCCGCCAGTCGCTCGCTAATGCTGGGCTCAACGGGCTCGCCGACGCGGCGCACGAGACGGTTCCGGCGGTGAAGCGCACGCTACGGGGCGACCACCTGTTGCGCGGCGTGAGCAGGTTTCTCGCCCGGTGCCGCCGGGTGGAGCACGGCGTGCGGGTCGGTTTTGGGGCCGTCGCCAAGGAGCTGAACCTGAAGCCGCGCGAGATGCTGCGCGAGGCACGCCAGCACAAGCTGCAGCTCCCGAGCGGCACGACCGCACAGTCGCTGGAGGCGGCGGCGGACTCGGCAGTCCAGGGCTGGATCACTGCTCTCGCGCAGAAGCACCCAAACCTGACCACCACGATGCAGGGGAACACCACAAAGACGGTTGACGCCGCGTTGGTGCGGATGCTGACGAAGATCGCCGGTTAGTCCCGAATGACCAGGGGGACTCGGCCGTCAGGCGACCGGGTCCCTCTGCTACCTGGGTTGCTCCATTCCGGCAACGTGCCAGCACTGCGCCTTGTTTAGAAGAAGCTGCCGAGACCCGAAAGGCGCGCGAGCACCCCCGTGATCATCAGGATCCCGAGCAGGACCAGGAGAACCCCGCCGATCTGCTCCAGGAGCCGCCCGTAGCGCTGCAGCCAGCGCAGGCGGACGATCAGGCGGTCCGCGAGGAGCCCCAGCACCAGAAAGGGCACCCCGAGGCCCAGCGCGTAGGCGATGAGCAGCACGGCGCCCTGCTCAAAGTGGGCGGTCTGGGCCGCCAGGACCAGGATGGCGCCGAGGTATGGCGTGACGCACGCCGTCCAGCCGAAGCCGAACGATGCGCCCAGCAAGAGCGCGGAGCCGAAGCCGAGCTGCTCCGGCGCGTAGCGGAAGCGCGCGTCGCGCATCAGGAGTGAAGGCTGCAGGCCGAACATGAAGAGCCCGAGCAGGATCACGACGACGCCGCCGAGGTAGCGCAGGAGCGTTCGCTCCTGCAGGAGGAGACGGCCGAGCACCGTCGCCGAGAGCCCGAGCAGGATGAAGACGAGCGAGAACCCGAGCACAAACCCCAGCGCGTGCAACATGCGCCGCCCTGAACTGAGGCCGCTGCCGGCCGAGAGCAGTGCAAGGTAGCTCGGCAGGAGAGGCAGGACACATGGCGAGAGAAAGGAGAGGATCCCGCCGGCGAAGGCAAGCGGCAGCGTTACCGTGCGCCGCACCCCCAAACATTGCTCGTGCCTATTCTCTCAGGCCCGGACGCCGCGGGTCAACGCGGCCGAAGGGCCCTTGTCCTCGCGCTTCCTGCAGTGGCAAGTTCATGCAGGGAGGGGCTCGGATCTTGTCGAAGTCGGGCTGACGGACTAGCGCTCTTAAGGGGAAAACCGCATGCACAACCTGCGGATCGGCCTAAAGCTGATGGTGGCTTCCGCAATCGTCGGCATCATCGTATTCGGGGTCATCATCTATTCCATCTTCGTAGCCGCAAACCAGCGGGCGTCGTACGATGCCCTGCTCAAGACCGTGGTGCCGCGGCAGATGGCCTCGGTGCAGCTCGAGGCCGACGTCTTCCGGATGATCGCAGACGACGAGAGCACCTCAACGCAGATCGGCCAGTCGTCGGGCTTCGCCCAGGCGATGGCGGACGCGGACCAGGAGCTCGCGGCCGTCGGCAGATATTCGATGACCCCGCGGGAGATCAGCGCATATAGACGCCTCCACACGGACTATAACCAGGAGGCCACGTACCTCCAGCAGGCGCAGACGGACGTCGGCTCGGGCAACTCGGCGCAGGCCGCCTCGGTCATGCAGTCCACAGCGTCCCAGCTCACCGCCCTCAAGCAGGTCGTGAAGCAGGTCGTGCGGCAGAGCGACGCCGCCCTCGCCCAGGCGACCGCCGCCTCGGACGCCGCGGCGACACGCAATATCGCGCTCGAGGTGATCCTCGCCCTGGTGGCGGCCGCCATCGGGCTCATCCTCATCCTGCGCATGTCCCGTGGCATCGCGAGGCCCGTGATGCTGATCGCGGACGCCGCCGAGAAGATCTCCTCGGGAGACCTGCAGGTACGCGAGATGCGCGAAGAGGCGAAGGACGAGATCGGCATGCTGTCGCGCTCTTTCAACCGCATGGTGCGAGACCTGAGGCAGATGATCGATCAGATCGGGCGCGCGGCGGAGCAGGTCGCGGCCTCGAGCGAGCAGACGGCGACCACCTCCGCGCAGGTCGCCCTCGCGACGCAGCAGATCGCGTCCGCGGTGCAGGAGGTGGCGCGCGGCGCCGCGGAGCAGTCCGCGAGCGCCGAAGACGCCGCCGGCGTCATGGCGCAGCTCGAGATCGCCGTCTCCCAGATGACGGAAGGCGCCCGTTCCCAGGCGGCGGACGTCACCGAATCCTCGGCCGTGATCCGCCAGATGGCCCAGGCGATGGAACAGGTCGCCCGCGGGGCGCAGGAGGTCTCGGCGGCCGCGGCCCGGGCGCTCGCCGCCGCGGAGGACGGCGGCGGCGCGGTCACGCAGACCATGTCCGGGATCCAGGAGATCCGGGTGTCATCCGCTGCGGCCGCAGAGCATGTGGAGGCGCTTGGCCGCTCCTCGGCGCAGATCGGGGAGATCATCGAGGTGATCGGCGGCATCGCGGGGCAGACAAACCTCTTGGCGCTGAACGCCGCCATCGAGGCCGCGCGCGCCGGCGAGCACGGCAAGGGCTTCGCGGTCGTCGCCGACGAGGTCCGCAATCTCGCGGAGAGTTCGGCGAAGGCGGCCAAGGAGGTCGCAGAGCTGATCGGAACCATCCAGCAGCACGTCGACGCCGCGGTACGGGCGATGGAAGCCGCCAGCGCGCGGGTCGAGGACGGCACCGTGCGGGCCGGCAGGGCCGGGCAGTCCCTGCACACCATCCTCGATGCGATGCGCGAGACGAACGGGTACGCCCAGAACATCTCGGCGGCCGCCGAGCAGGTGTCGACCAGTGCGGAGGGGGCCGTCCGCTCGATGGACGCGATCGCCAGCGTGACGGAGGAGAACTCCGCCGCGACGCAGGAGATCGCTTCCTTCGTGAGCCGGGTGAACCGCCAGGTGCGCCTGGTCGCGGACGTCTCCGCGCAGACCGCAGCTTCCGTCGAGGAGGTCAGCTCGACCTCCGAGGACGTGGGCACGTCCGCGAAGGGGATCAACGCGACCGCAAAGTCCCTCGCCGCCACGGCCCAGGGCCTGAGGGACATGCTGACCCGCTTCCGGGTCTAGGGAGCCGCCAAGGAGGGGGACGGATGGCCGACGCGACGCAGATCCAGCTGGTGCTGTTCGAGCTGCAGGGCGAGCTCTACGCGATCGAGGCGGCGAAGGTGCAGGAGATCGTCGTCCGGCAGCCGGAAACCCGCGTGCCGCGCACGCCGGGATATGTCGTGGGCATCGTCAACCTGCGCGGCCGCGTCGTGCCGACGGTGGACCTTTTGCGCCGCTTCGACCTCGGCGACACGACCGGGACCGCAACGCAGGTCATCGTCGTGGAACTGCGCGGCGGCCTCGTGGGCATCCTCGTCGACCTGGTGACCGAGGTGCTGAACGTCCCCTTCGCCCAGATGGAGCCGCCGCCCGAAACGGTGGTCCTGGGTCCCGTGCGCGCCGTTTCCGCCATCCTGGAGGTGGGCGGGCGCCTCGCGAGCGTACTCGATCTCGACCTCGCCTTCTCCCGGGAGGAGATGGCGCAGGAGGAAGCCCTCCAGGCCCTGCGACAGAAGGCCTGAGGCCATAGGGCTCCCGGCGCCCCTGACGCCGGGGGCCCTATTTTTTGCGCTGCCGGACGCGGTTTCGCGGGGCGGCCCCAGAGTTGGACGAGACTTTACTACACTTAAGGTCGAAAGTAGGCGATTTGGAAGGAAACCTGACGGAACGGCGCGAAAGTTCGCCAATCGAGGAAACTGCCGGTAAGGGATGGGCGCCGATGGATATTGGGTTATCGATCGCAACGAGCGCGCTCCAGGCAACCGAGCAGGGGGTTTCCATCTACGCGAACGACCTCGTGAACGCGAATACGCCTGCGTTCTCGGCGACGGCGCCGGTCTTCGCGGGTCTCCAGGCGACCTTGCAGCCGAACTCCGCCCTGGCGGCGGGGGTAAGCGGCGCCGGCGCACAGGCCAGCATCGGCCAGGGGGTCTATCTCGCCGGCCAGCAGCCGATGGGACAGGCTCCGATCCAGACGACAGGCGTGCCCACAGACGTCGCCATCTCCGGTGACGCCTATTTCGCCGTGAAGACGGCGGCCGGTACGGCCTATACCCGGGACGGGCAGTTCAGCGTCGACGCCGCCGGCAACCTCGTGACCCAGGCGGGGCAGCTCGTGCTCTCGACGACCGGCCAGCCCATCACCGTACCCGCGAAGGACACAGGGGCCGTGCAGATCGACCCGCAGGGGAATGTCCTCGCCGGCGGCAAGCCCGTGGCGCAGATCGGGGTCGCGACCTTCACGAACCCGCAGGGCCTCGTCTCGGCGGGCCAAAACAGCTTCGTCGCCGGACCGAACTCCGGGCCCGCGACGGTGGGAGCCCCGGGAGCCGGCGTCTACCTGACGCCGGGCGCCATCCTCGGATCCAGCACAGACCTCTCGGCGACGCTCGTCGCCATGGTGGAGCTCTCGCGCAGCTTCGCCCTCGACACCCACGCCGCGTCGAACGCCAGCCAGATGCTGGCCTGGGCCGCCCAGATCTCCTGACACCGCGGAGAGGGGGTCACGCGGATGGACATCATCACACCTATCGCATTCGTCATAGCGGTCATGGCGGTGGTCGCCGCGGACGTCCTCGACGGCGGTGCCATCCAGGCCCTGATCAATATCCCCGCGATGGTGCTCGTGCTCGGCGGCACAATGGGCGCCACCGTCATGAGCGTGGCGAATTCCGATCTGCGCAAGGTCCCGTCCTATCTCATGAAGGTGCTGCGGCCGAAGCTGACCAAGGTCGATCAGACCATCGACGACATCGCGGTGCTCGCCGAGGTGGCGCGCCGCGAGGGGCTCTTGCGCCTGGAGGACGAGATCTCGAAGCGCTCCGTGGCGCCCTTCCTCGCCCGCGGCGTGCAGCTGATCGTCGACGGCGCCGACGAGGACCGGATCCGCATGCTCATGGAGCAGGAGCTCTCGATCTTCGAGGCCCGGGAGAGCAGCGGCGCGGTCTTCTTCGAGACGGCGGGCGGCTTCGCGCCGACGCTGGGCATCATCGGCACCGTCGTCGGCCTCGTCTCGGTGCTCTCGAACCTCTCCAACATCCAAAAGCTCGCGCCCTCGATCGCGACCGCATTCATCGCTACCTTGTGGGGCGTTTCCTCCGCGAACCTCTTCTGGCTGCCGATCTCCAACAAGATGAAGAACACCCTCCGCCACGAAGTGCAGGCCCGCGAGATGGTCATCGAGGGCTGCATCGCCATTGCCGCTGGCAAGAACCCGCGCCTCATCACGGAGCAGCTGGAGATGTTCCGCGACGAAAAGCCCGGCAAGAAGAAGGGCGCCGAGCCGGCGCAGGGAGGTGAGGACTCCCCTGAGCTCAAGGTGGTCGGCAAGTGAGCCGCAGGAAGGCGGCAGCCCACGAGTCCGGCGAAGGCGCGGGGATGATGCGGTGGCTCCTCACCTACGCCGACATGATCACCCTCCTGATGGTCTTCTTCATCGTCCTGTACGCCGTCTCGCAGGTGAACAAGGCGCGCTACGAGGTGCTGATGAAGGCGCTCAAGCAGGTGCTCTCCGGTCAGCAGGTCGTGACGCAGGTCGGCGGCAAGATTCCGGTTCCGCCGCCCGTCGTGGGCAAGGTGAGGGCCCCCAGCCAGATCGAGCAGCAGACGCTCGACAAGCTCGCGCAGGAGATCCGGCAGGCCGCCGCGCAGCAGGGGATCCAGACGGACGTCTCCGTCACCGTCGCGACCGTGGGCGTCCGGGTCGCCTTCTACAACGGGGTGCTCTTCGATCTCGGCCATGCGACGATCCGGCCGGAGTCCTACGGGATCCTCGACCACCTCGCGACGATCCTCGAGGGCATCCCCAACCAGGTGATCGTCGAGGGCTACACCGACTCCACCCCGATCGACACGCCGAAGTACCACTCCAACTGGGATCTCTCGGCGATCCGGGCGACGCGGGTGATCGAGTACCTGGTTACGCAGGGACTGAATCCGACGCGCTTTTCCGCCCAGGCCTACTCGCAATACCGCCCCGTCGCCCCGAATACGACGCCGCAAGACAGGCAGCTCAACCGGCGGGTCGACCTCGTGATCCTGAGAGCCACCGAAGTCAACGTCCAGAAGCTGCTCCAGCAGGTCCAAAAACAAGGCTTGAAGGGAGGCGGATAGACGGATGCTCAGAGGGATCAACACTGCGGCGGCCGGCATGATGGCGGACGAGCAGTGGCAGCAGATCCTCGCGAACAACTTCGCGCAGAGCGACACGATCGGCTACCGCAGCGAGACGGCGGTGATCGGTTCGTTCCCGCAGGTCCTGCTCTCGCGCACCGGCCCGAACGCGGCCACCATGCAGGTCGTGTCGGAGGGCACGGGACTCGTCACGACGGTGCCCAACCTCTCGGAGGGCGCCCTGCAGCAGACGGGCCAGCCCCTGGACGTCGCGATCCAGGGCTCCGGGTTCTTCGCCGTGCAGTCACCTGGCGGTGTGCTCTACACCCGGGCCGGGCACTTCACGCTCGACGCGCAGGGGAACCTCGTCTCGCCCCAGGGGTACTTCGTGCTCTCCACGGCGGGGACGCGGATCCAGGCGGGACCCGGCGCGACGATCGGCCCAGGCGGCGCGGTGACTTACCAGGGCAAGGCGGCCGGGCAGATCGCGGTCTATAACCCGACCTCTGGACAGATCGCCGACGCGGGAGGCGGCTACTTCCAGGCCACCGGCGCGGTGCCGGTGCTCGCGACGCCGCAGTTCGCGCCGGGCTACCTCGAGGGATCGAACGTCTCGGCACCCGAAGTGCTCGGGGCGATGATCCAGGTCCTGCGCCACTTCGAGGCCGGCCAGCAGTTCCTGAACCAGGACGCGACGACGCTGGACCGCTTCATCCAGGTGGCGAGCTGACATGTCGTACGCACCGCTCTTCCCGCAGGGTCCGGTCCAGTCGACAGCGCAGGGGCTCGCCCAGAGCCTAGGCGCCCCCGCCCCCGCGCAGCCGGCGACGGCCGCCGGGCGACTGGGATTTGCCCAGGCGATCGCCGCCGCGGCGGCCGCCACCGGACTCGACCCGCGCCTCCTGACGGCGGTCGCGAAGCAGGAGAGCGGTCTCAACCCCAGTGCCGTATCGCCCGCGGGCGCCGAGGGCCTGATGCAGCTGATGCCCGGCACGGCGCAGTCGCTCGGGGTGCAAAACCCCTTCAACGCGACGGAGAACGCGCTCGGCGGCGCCACGTATCTGAAGGACATGCTCGGGCGGTTCGGCGGGAACCTCTCCCTGGCGCTCGCCGCGTACAACGCAGGGCCGGGTGCGGTGGAAAAGTACGGCGGCATTCCGCCCTACCCGGAGACCGAAGCCTACGTGAGGGGGGTGTTGCAGTCCTACGCGACGGCTGTGGACGGCCAATCGGGCTAGCTTAGCCCGGGTTTCGAACCTCGGCAGGGAAGGGATTGATCGCGGATGATGCAGGCGCTTTCCAGCGCGGTAGCCGGTCTCGACGGCGAACAGACCGCGATGAACGTCATCGGAAACAACATCGCGAACGTGAACACGACCGGCTTCAAGTCGAGCTCGGTCGACTTTACGACGCTGCTCTCCCAGGTGCTCTCCGCCGGCTCTTCGCCGGTCGTGTCGACGGCCGGCGCCGCAACCCTCGGCGGCACGAACCCGATGGCGGTCGGGCTGGGCGTGGGAATCGGCTCGATCAACCAGAACATGGCGCAGGGCCCGCTGCAGCAGACAGGCAACCCGCTCGACATCGCGATCCAGGGCAACGGCTTCCTGTCGCTGCAAGGCGCGCAGGGCACCGTCTACTCGCGCGACGGCGGACTCGAGATCGACGCGAACGGCAACCTCGTCCAGGCGTCGACGGGCGCGCTCGTCACGGGTTGGCAGCCGCCCTCCCCCTACTACTCCACCTCGACCGTCAATTCCGGCTGGACAGCCACGACCACCAACACACCTGCGCCGATTACGATTCCGCAGACGATCGGCACCGGCAGCTCTGCGCAGCAGATCTCCTCCGTGGCGATCGGCACGGACGGCACGATCACCGCGACGTACGAAGGCGCCAACGGCACCTCCACCCAGGCAGTGGTCGGCACGATCGCCATCGGGACGTTCCCCAACCAGAACGGCCTCGTCGCGGTCGCGGGCACCTCCTATGTCCCCGGCCCGAACTCGGGCAAGGTCACCTACTCCGTCGCAGGCACGAGCGGCGCGGGCGCACTCGCGGTCGGCGCGCTCGAGCAGAGCAATGTCGACATCTCGCAGGAGCTCACCAACATGATCGTCGCGGAGCGCTCCTACCAGGTCGACGCCAAGGTGATCACGACCGCAGACACCATGCTGCAGTCCCTGATCGGGATCCAGTAATGGCGAGCCTCTTCGGGCCCGTCCAGGATCTCCTCTCCGGCGCGCTCGAGGGCCTCGCGATGCGCGGGCAGATCGTGGCCCAGAACATCGCGAACCTCGGCACCCCGGGCTACCAGGCGCAGGACGTGAAGTTCGCCGCCACGCTGCAGCAGGCGCTGCAGACGGGCTCCGTGAACCCGCAGGTCGTCACGGTGCCGGGCGCGATGAACCAGAGCGGCAACGGGGTCAGCCTCGAGCAGCAGCTCGGCCTGCTGAACCAGATCGCCCTCGTGCAGCAGGGCATCATGAACGGCATCGACACGAACCAGAAGGGCATCCACCAGATCCTCCAGGACCTCGGCGGACCGGGGGTGTAGCGCATGAGCATCGGCATCCAGGCCATCACGGCGGCGGCGCAGGCAGGCGGCGCGCAGGCGGCGGGAGCGACCGGCCAGAGCGCCGGCGCGACCTTCGCGCAGATCCTTGGCCAGGCCGTCTCCCAGGTCACGGGGGCGCAGACCCAGGCGAACCAGCTGCTCGCGCAGTACGCCATCGGCGGGCCGGTCACCCTCGAGCAGGTCATGCTGGCGACCTCGAAGGCCGAGCTCCTGGTCGAGACCGCCGGCGCCGTCACCACGCGGGCCATCACCGCGTACCAGAGCCTCATGCAGACGAACATCGGTTGATACTCGCCCCCGCGGCGGGGGAAGCGCGGAGGACGTTGGACGATGGAGCTCACCGGTCGTCGCAAGGCAGCCATCCTGATCTCCGGCCTCGGGCCGGAGCTCGCCGTCGAGGTCTACAAGCACCTCGGCGAGCAGGAGATCGAGCAGGTCACCGTCGAGCTCGCGCGTGGGGAAAGCACGCACGGCGACGAGCGGCTGGCCGTGCTCGAGGAGTTCCGCATCCTGCGGGAAGCCAACGCCTACATCGACGAGGGCGGCATCTCCTACGCCCGCACCATCCTCGAGAAGGCCCTCGGAGCCGCAAAGGCCCGGGACATCCTGGAGCGGCTGACGAGCTCGCTCGCGCCGCGCCCCTTCGAGTCCCTGCGCAACGCGGACCCGATGCAGCTACTGACCTTCCTGCAGGGGGAGCACCCGCAGACGATCGCGCTCGTGCTCGCCTACATCCGGGCGGACGCCGCCGCCTCCGTGCTGAAGAGCCTGACCCCGGAACTGCAGGCGGACGTCGCGCGGCGCATCGCGACGATGGAGCGGACGAACCCGGCGATCGTCGCCGAGGTCGAGACGATGCTCGAAGGCAAGATGGTGTCCCTGTTCGGGGGAGACCTCTCCCAGCCGGGCGGCGTCGACGTCATGGTCCAGGTCCTGAGCCAGGTCGACCGCTCGACCGAGCGCACGATCCTGCAGAGCCTCGAGGAAAGGAACCCGGAGCTCGCGGACGAGATCAGAAGGAGGATGTTCCTCTTCGAGGACTTCGCCACGATCGACGACCGCTTCATCCAGCGGATCCTCCGGGAAGTCAGCCAGGAAGACCTCGTCCTGGCGCTCAAGGGAGCATCGGACGCCATTTCTCAAACCTTCTACCGCAACATGTCGACGCGCATGGCCGACGTCGTGCGCGAAGACCTGAAGTTCCTCGGCGCCGTGCGCCTGCGCGACGTGGAGAGCGCGCAGCAGCGCATCGTCGCCGTCGCCCGCCGCCTCGAGGAAGAGGGCGAAATCATCATGTCGCGCGGAGGCCAGGATGAGATCATTGCCTGAGCGTAGGACCGGGCGGGTCATCAAGGCAGCGCAGCTGCATACGGCAGGTGCGCCGAGACCTGTCCAAACCGCCCAGCAGACGCCGTACGGTGCCTCCCAGCCGAAAAACCCCGCCGACAACCTGCTCGAGGTGGCGCGTCAGGTCGCCCGCGCGACCCTGCTCGCCGCCCAGCATGACGCCAAGGTCCTGCGCGATGCCACGGCGCGCGACGCGCGCCAGAAGGGCATGGCCGAAGGGCGGGCCGCTGGCTACGCGGAGGGCATCCAGCAGGCGAAGATCGACTCCGAACGCATGCTCAAGGACGCGGCCCGCCAGGCCCAGGAGATCCTGCGCCGGGCGGAGGGGGAAGTGGGGCAGCTCGCCTGCGAGATTGCGGCGCACCTCCTGGGCGTCGAGCTGCGGCTGAACCCGGAGATCGTCGAGCGCGCGGTGCTGGCGATCCTCGAGGAGTCGGCGCCGCAGGGCCCCATCTCGATCGAGGTCTCGACGAACGACTACCAGCGGGTGCTCGAGGCGGCGCCGACCTTCCGCACGGCGCTCGGGTCAGCGGCGGAGCTGCGCATCGCGGAGGACCGCAACCTGCCGCCGGGCGGCGTACGGGTGAGCGGTCCCCATGGAATCGTCGAACGCAACTGGCAGGAAGGCCTGCTCGCGATCTCCGAAGCCTTCGAGGAGGTGGCGCGCCGTGGCGTATGACCTCGAGCGGTACCGCAGCGCGCTGCGGGAGACGCCCGGCAAGGCCGAGTTCGGCCGGGTGGTCGAGGCCGTCGGCCTCGCGCTGCAGTCACAGGGACCGAAGGTCGGCCTCGGGGAGCTCTGCTACATCGAGCAGGAGGGGAGCATGCCCCTTCCCGCCGAGGTGGTGGGCTTCCGCGAGGGACGCGTCATCCTGATGCCGCTCGGCAAGGTGCAGGCGGTCACGCCTGGTGCGGCGGTGCGACCCGCGCGCCGGCCGCTCAGCATCCCGGTCGGCCCAGGCCTCGTCTCCCGGGTGCTGAACGCGCTCGGCGAGCCGATCGACGGCAAGGGGGACACCGGCGCGACCGGGCGGATCGCCCTCGACGGCCCGTCCCTGAACCCGCTCGAGCGTCCGATGATCACCTCGGTGCTGCCCACGGGCGTGCGCTCGATCGATGCGCTCGCCACACTCGGCGAGGGCCAGCGCGTGGGCATCTTCTCGGGTCCCGGGGTCGGCAAGAGCGTGCTGCTCGGCATGATGGCGCGCGGCTCCGCGGCGGACGTCGCGGTGATCGCTCTCGTCGGCGAGCGCAGCCGCGAGGTGCAGGAGTTCGTGCAGCGGGACCTCGGGCCGGACGGCATGGCCCGCTCGGTCGTCGTCGTGGCGACCGCCGACGAGCCGGCCCTCGTGCGGGTGCGCGCGGCCTTCGCGGCCATCGCGATCGCGGAGTACTTCCGCGACCAGGGGAAGCGCGTGCTGCTGCTCTTCGACTCCCTGACCCGCGTCGCCACCGCCCAGCGGGAGGTCGGGCTCGCGGCCGGCGAGCCGCCGGCGACCCGCGGCTACCCGCCCTCCGCGTTCGCCGTCCTGCCGCGCCTCCTCGAGCGCGCGGGGACAGCGCCGCGCGGCTCGATCACAGGCTTCTTCACGGTGCTCGTCGAGGGCGACGACCTGCAGGAGCCGGTCGCGGACGCGGCGCGCAGCATCCTCGACGGCCACCTCGTCCTGACGCGCGAACTCGCGGACGCCGGCATCTTCCCGGCGCTCGACGTCGGCCGCAGCCTCTCCCGCGTGATGCGGCAGATCGTCACGCCGGAGCACACCGCCTGGGCCCAGACCCTGCGCGCACACTGGTCAACCTACGAGGACGCGAAGGACCTCCTGCGCATCGGGGCCTACCAGGCGGGCAGCAGCCCCGAGGTGGACGCCGCGGTCGCGCTGCACCCGCGCATCCTCGACTTCCTGCGCCAGGCGGAGCATGAGACCGTCGGGTTCGACGCGGCCCGCGAGGCGCTCAAGGAGGTCGCGCAGTGAACCAGGAGTCGCGCATCGCCCGGCTCCACCGGGTGCGCAAGCACGAGCGCGACGTGGCGGCGACCCAGCTGCGCGTGGCGCTGCGCGCCCGGGAGCAGGCGCAGGATACGGCCGCGGCTACGCGCAGCGCGCGGGAGATGGCCGAGCAGGCCGCCAAGGAGGCCGCGCAGACGCCCCAGGCGGCCGATGAGTGGGTTGCCCAGCGCGCGCTCGTCGACGCCCGCCTCGAGCGCGAGCGCCTCGCGGACCTGCAGGTGCGCCGCCTCGGGCGGCAGGAGGCGCTGCGTAGGGTGGACCTTCGCGCTGCGCTGGTGCGCGAGGAGCAGATGAAACTTTTGGGGACGCGGCTCAAGGGCCGGCGGGCCTCGGACGTCCAGCGCAGCGAGCAGAAAGAGCTCGACGACCTGCGCCGCAAGGGGGGTGACGGCCGGTGATCGCAGCAGCGATGGTCGGGGGGGCCGCTCCGGCGGAAGGCCTCGCGAGCAGCCACGGGGCGCCGGCTCCTGCCAAGGCGCCCTCCGAGGTCTTTGCGCAGGCTCTGCAGGCGGAACTGAAAACGCAGGCCGCGAAACACGGCCGTCCTGAGACCCGCAAGGCGCCGGTGCCGCTGCTTGGCCTCACGCAGCAGGACGTCACCGCTCCGCTGCCGCAGGTCCTGCGGGGACTTGGAGCAGGTGCCCAGGCGGCGGCCACGCACCTAGCCGGTCCCATCCCCGCCGCCCCGGTGCGGATCCTGCTGCCAGCCGCGGCCAACCTTCCGAAGCCTCCTGCCGCCGAAGGGAGCGCAGCGGCGCAGGCCAAGGCACCGAGCGGTGCCACCCCGGCGCAGGCGAATGCACCGACCGGTGCCGCCCCCGCGCAGGCGACCGCCCCCAGTGCCGCAGCCACAGCCGCCAAGCCTGGGGCCTTGGCCCCCGCCCAAATCGCCACCTTGGCTTCCAAACAATCCGCGACCCTGACCTCCAACAAACCCACGACCCTGGCCACCGCCCGAATCGCCACCCTGGCCTCTAACCAACCCGTTGCTACCGCCGCGACGGACGCAGCGCACTCCCCGCCGCTTGCCGCGAAGCTTGTCTCGGCGGCGAAGTCCGGGGCAGTGACGGCAAGGAGCGCTGCTGCGGCGCGCACGGAGCGCCCCGCAGCGGCCCTCGCCGCGAGCCTCCCCGCCGCAGCCGCGCGGCCGGGGGGCAAGACCGGGACCGAGGCACTCACTGCCGCAGAACTGTCAGCGGGAACCAAGGGCATGCGTGGCGAATCGAATCGAATTACGGCGGACAAGCAGTCCCAGGCCGTGACCGCGTTGCCTTTGGAGTCCCAGCCGTCTCTGCGCGGCTCGTCCGCCGCCGGACTTTCCCGGGAGGTGTCGGTGCAGATCGCCGAGGCGGCGCGGGCGGAGGCACCGCACATCCAGCAGGGTGGGGCGTCCATGGTGCGCATCGCCCTCACGCCGCCGCAGCTCGGGCACGTAAGCGTGACGCTGCGGGCGGGAGCGGATGGGCTGAGCGCCACCTTGCAGGCCGAGGAGCCGGCCGCGGCGGCCCTGCTGCAGCTGGGGCAGGGGGAGCTTCGCCAGAAGCTCGAGGCGCTCGGACTCGGGCCGGCGCACGTCAAGGTCTCCGTGCACGACGAGAGCCAGGCCGTGCGTCCAGCGCGGCGCAGCAGCGCAGGGGGGAGGAGATAGCGTGTCCGCGATCAATCCGCTGGGCGCCAGCGGCGCCACCACCCAGGGGTCCTCGGCGGCCAGCATCGGAGGGCTCACCCAGAACAACTTCCTGCAGCTGCTGGTTGCGCAGATGCAGAACCAGGATCCCTTGAACCCGATGTCCAGCAACCAGTTCCTGCAGGAGATGGCCTCGTTCACCGAGGTGATCGACCTCGGGCAGCTGCAGCAGCTCACGCAGAACCTGGTCAACAACGAGGTGGCGAGCCAGGGACTGCAGCTTTTGGGCCGGACGGTCACGGCCATCGACCCGTCCTCCGGGCAGTCCGTGAGCGGTACCGTGAGCCAGCTGACGATGCAGAACGGACAGCCGATGCTCACGATTGGGACCGCCCAGCTGCCGGTCAGCAGCGTCGTCACCGTGCAGTAGCGCGACGGTAGTTCGGAGGGAGGGCAAGTATGGCGAAGGCGAGAGTAGACGTGTCGCCGCTCAAGGCACCGACGCACGCCTATGACTTCCGCCGTTCTCGCCGTCTGTCTGCGGACCAGATGCGCAGCCTCGAGCGCATCCACGAGCACTACGCAAGTCTTCTCAGCACCTATCTCACCGCCTACCTGCGCACCCGCGTGACCTGCGAGGTGCGCGACGTCGCGCAGACCATGTTCGAGGACGTCATCCGCCAGCAGCCCGCCCGCAGCATTGTCGCGACCGTCTCCGCGGAACCCCTGGCCGGCCTCATCATGATGCAGCTCAACGCCGACCTCGCGCACGGGCTGATCGACCGCCTGCTGGGCGGCTCCGGAGATGTCCATGCTCTCAATCGCGCCTTTACCGACATCGACGTGCACGTACTGGAGCGGGGCATCCCGATCTTCGTCGACACGTTGGGAGAGGCCTGGGCCTCGGTCGAGCGCCTGCGCACCTCCATCCGCCTCCTCGAGGCGTCGCCGCAGTTCCTGCGCCTCGTGGGCCCGCAGGATGCCGTCGTGCTGGTATCCGCGGAGGTCTCCTTCGCCCAGCTGACCGGCGAGATGAGCCTCGTGCTGCCCTACGACGCTTTGAAGCCCATCCTCCCGAAGCTGACCTCCGTCGCGCTCCTGACGGAACTCGCGGCGCAGGATTCCGGCGACGAGATGGACGCGCGCCGCCTGCAGCGCACGGCGATGGGCATCGAGCTCGATCTGACTGCGGTGCTCGGTACGGCAGACCTCAAGGTCTCGCAATTCCTCGACCTGGAGATCGGGGACGTCGTCCTGCTCGACGCGAGCGCGAACGAGCCGATCACGGTGCTCGTCGAGGGGAGCCCGAAGTTCAAGGCATGGGCGCGCGCCCGTCAGCGCCGCCTCTGCCTCGAAGTCGCGGCGCGGATCGTCGAAGGAGGGTTTGGCCGTGCTGAATGACCATGACCTCTCGACGTACGGAATCGTCCAGAACCTGGCCTGGGGCGGCAGCGTCCCGGCGCTCGCGGAGCGCCTGGGCTGGGATGCCCAGGCGGTTGTGAGCCGCGTGCGCGAGGGGGAGGGGCCCACCGAGCCCACGCGGGTCTACCGGCTGAGCGGGCAGCTGATGTTCGAAGGGGCGCTCGAGTGCGACGCGGCACTCCTCGAGAAGCTGGGCGACGCCCTCGACAGTGTGGCGCAGGCTGCGCTCTCGATGCTCGCGGAGGTGCTGCGCCGCACGGTCGACATCAAGCTCGGGCCGGCCCCGGAGGACCTGACGCCGCTCGGGGGCGACTGGGTGCAGACTTCCGTGCGGGTGATGGTGGGCGAGGAGAGCCTCGAGATCCGCCAGTACATGCGCCCGACCGACGTCGCCGAGGTGGTGCGCATCTTCTCGTCGGAGGACGAGCAGGCAGAGGACGAGGACGCGGGCCCGCTCCTGGCGGAAGGCGACCTGCCGGACGGGGTTCGCGAGCCGGAGCAGCCATCGGCGCCTTTGGCGCAGAGTCCGGCAGCCGCCGCGCCGCCGATCGGGTACGAGCTGCAGCAGTGGCCGCAGATCGCCGAGAGCCGCCCCGCCCCGGGCCCGCCGGCGTCGCTGGACCTCCTCTACGACGTGCCGCTCACGGTGCGCGCGGAGCTCGGTCGGACGCGCCGCAAGGTGGAGGACATCATCAACTTCGGCCCCGGGACCGTCGTCGACCTCGACCGGATGGTCGGCGACATGGTCGACCTCTACGCGAACGGGCAATGGGTCGCGCGCGGCGAGGTCGTGGTCGTGGAGGAGAACTTCGGCGTGCGCATCACGGAGATCGGCTCGGCCGCAGAGCGCGCCCTCAAACTCCGGCTGCGGGAAGGGAGCTAGAGAGTGGGCGGATCGGTGCCTGGCGTTTCCTGGGGTGCCTGGATCGTCGCGATCCTCTTCCTGCTCGGGCTGGCGCTCGCGTCGTACTACCTCGTGCGCTTCGTGCGCCAGGGGCAGGGGCGCGTCGGAGCCTCGGCGGGAATGCGCGTCGTCGGCCGCCTGCCGCTCGCGATGAACCAGTCCCTCGTGCTGGTCTCGGTCGGGGGGCAGCTCCTGCTGCTCGGCGTGGGCCAGCGGGTAGAGCTCCTGGGCCGCATCGAGGATCCTGCCGCGATCGCGGAGCTCACGCAGCTCGCGCAGGCGCAGGAAGCTGCGCCGCTCGGTCTCGGCCGGCTGGGCGAGGCGGATTTCCGCAGCCTGCTCGAAGAGAGCCTGCGGCGCGTGCGCAGCGGTCGCAGGCTCCAGCGGGAGGAGCGCCACGACCGCGATGCGTAGGCTCCTCGGGCTGCTCCCCCTGCTCCTTTTGGTCCTCCTCTTGCCCCAGCAGGCCCTGGCCGCGGCGCCCCTGCCGAGCGGCCCGAGCATCTCCCACGCGCTGCAGACGAACCCGCAGATCACGCTGCTCGCGCTGCTCGCGCTGCTCGCCATCCTGCCGGGCGTCGTGCTGCTGATGAGTTCCTTCACACGGATCGTCGTCGTGCTTTCCCTGCTGCGCACGGCGCTCGGTCTCAACCAGGTGCCGCCGAACCAGGTGATCGTCGGCCTTTCGCTGTTCCTCACGTTCTTCACCATGGCCCCGACGCTCTCGAAGGTGGAGACGACGGCGCTGCAGCCCTACCTCGCGGGGAAGATCAACCTCATCCAGGCATCAAAGCGCGCGCAGGTCCCGGTCAAGGACTTCCTCGCGCGCGGGACGCGCCAGCAGGACTTGCAGGTCTTCCTGAACGTCGAGAACGCCCCCGCACCGAAGACGGTACAGGACGTACCGCTGAGCGCGCTCGTTCCCGCCTACACCATCAGCCAGCTGACCCTTGCGTTCGAGATGGGCGTGCTGCTCTTCGTCCCCTTCGTCATCATCGACTTCATCGTCGCCTCCGTGCTGATGGCCCTCGGAATGATGATGGTCCCCCCGACCCTGATCTCCCTGCCGCTGAAGCTCTTGCTCTTCGTCCTCATGGACGGCTGGGGACTCATCGTCCAGACACTGCTCACAAGCCGATAGGAGGTGGCGCATGGGCGTCGATACGGCCATCCAGGTGGCGCAGAACGGACTTCTGACCGCTCTGCTCGTCTCAGCCCCGATCCTCGGCCTTGTGCTCTTCGTCGGTCTCTTGATCAGCCTCCTGCAGGCCGTCACCGGCCTGCAGGAGCAGACGCTCTCCTTCGTCCCGAAAATCCTCGTGGTCGGCGGCGTGCTGCTGCTGCTCGGCCCCTGGATGCTGCTGCAGCTCGTGAGCTTCGCGGCCCAGCTCTATTCGCACATGGGCGTGATCGTCGGCCAATGAGCAGTCTTCTCACGACCCCCTACCTGGTCTGGGGCCCGGTGGTGCTGGTGTTTGCCCGCGTGGTGGCGCTGCTTGGCACCGCCCCGGTCACCGGGGCGCCGGTGCTGCCGCCGACGGTGCGCGTGCTGCTTGGGCTGGTCGTGGGCTGGTTTGCCCTCTCGGCGGGCATCCCGGCGACCCCTCCCCCGGAGGCCGTCCTGCCGCTCGCGATCCTTGCCCAGGTGCTGGTCGGCGCGGGGATCGGACTACTCTCCACCCTGATCTTCAACCTCTTCCACACGGCGGGCGCCGTCCTGGACGCGGAGCTCGGGTTCACCGTCGCGCAGGTCTTCAACCCCTTCAGCGCCGCCGGCACCGAGAGCCTCATCGCCAACTGGTTCGACTCGTTCGGGACCTACTTCTTCCTGGCGATCGGCGGCGTCGAGCTGCTGCTACTCGCGGCGGTGCAGAGCTTCAAGGTCGTGCCGCTCGACGTGACGCAGCTCGTGATCGGCCCGGGCGCCGTCGCCGCAGCCGTCCAGGCCTTCGTCGGCAGCTTCCTGCTGTCGGTGGAGATCGCGGCGCCGGTTGTGCTGGCCCTGATGCTGATCGACCTCGTCGGCGCGGTGCTCGGGCGGCTCCTGCCGCAGCTCAACGTGCTGACATTCAACATTCCCGCGAAGATGTGGCTCGGCATGGGGCTCATCGCGATCTCGCTGCCCCTCTTGACCGACGGCGCGCGGCTCGGGCTCCTGCAGCTCGGCCAGAGCATCACGCAGTTCCTGGGCGGCGTCTAACACCCGGACCCTGCGGAGGAGGTGAGGAGACATGTCGACCCCTGAGCAGAAGACAGAGGCAGCCACACCAAGACGGCGCCAAGATGTGCGCCGCCAGGGCATGACGCTGCAGGCCCCGGTCGTAAACCGGGCCGTCGCCGTCGCGGGCGTCCTGATCATCGTCCTGGCGATCGGGGCGACCGGCCAGGGGATGTACATGTCGCTCCTCGGCTACATCGGCAACCCGGCCACGACGGCGGCGCCGACGGTCGGCTGGGCGGCCGGCGTGATGCGGGGGGTCGTGTCTGGCACGCTCCTGCAGATGGCGCCGGTGCTCGCGATCGGGGTCCTCCTCGCGATCCTCGGCCCGATCGTGCAGCACGGCATCGCGCTGCAGCCGATGCGCCTCGACTTCTCCCGCCTCGACCCCGCCAAGGGCTTCACCCGCCTCTTCTCGCGGCGCTCCATCATGGAGACGGGCCTCTCCGCGGTGGCCCTCGCCCTCATCCTCCCCGTCACCGCCGTGATCTGGTGGAACCTCCTGCATCGGCTGGACGTAGGTCTCTACCCCTTGCCGGCTCTGCTCTCGATCGCCTACCAGGGGGGCACGACGCTGCTCTACGCCCTGGTCGCGCTCTCTGTGCTCGCGGGGGCGGTCGACTACTTCATCGGGCGCCAGCAGTTCGAGCAGGACATCCGCATGACGCGGCAGGAACTGCGCGAAGAGCAGCGGCGCAGCGAGGGAGACCCGCTCGTCCGGGCGCGGCTGCGCTCGCTGCAGCGCCGCGTGGCGCAGATGCGAATGCTCGCCCGGGTCAAGGAGGCGGACGTCGTCGTGACGAACCCGACCCACTTCGCGGTGGCGCTCAAGTACGACCAGAACAAGATGAACGCGCCGGAGGTCGTCGCGAAGGGCCGCGGCTTCGTCGCGGAGCGGATCAAGCAGGAGGCGGCCGAGCACAACGTCCCGATCGTGCCGAACGCCCCCCTCGCGCAGGCCCTGCACCGCTCCGTGGAGATCGGCCACCCGATCCCGCCGGAGCTCTTCCGCGCGGTCGCCGAGGTGCTCGCCTTCGTCTACCGGCAGAAGGGATCCCCGCCGGGAGGTGGTAGCGCATGATGCGGCTCGGCCAGTCCGGGACGATCCTCTTCGTCCTGGTGATCGTCGGGATGCTGATCATCCCGCTGCCGACCTACATGATCGACGCCCTCATCCTGATCAACCTGTCCTTCGCGCTCCTGATCCTGCTCGTCACCCTGAACGTCAAAGACCCCCTGGAGTTCTCCGCCTTCCCCGCCCTACTGCTCCTCACGACGCTCTTCCGCCTCGCCCTCAACGTCTCCTCGACCCGGCTCATCCTGCTGCAGGCGAACGCCGGAACGGTGATCTCGACCTTCGGGAACTTCGTCGTCGGCGGCAATGCGGTGGTCGGGTTCATCGTCTTCCTGATCCTGATCATCGTGCAGTTCATCGTGATCACCCGCGGCGCCGAGCGCGTATCCGAGGTGGCGGCCCGCTTCACCTTGGACGCCATGCCCGGCAAGCAGATGTCGATCGACGCCGACCTCAACGCGGGGCTGATCACGGACACCCAGGCGCGCCAGCGCCGCAGGCTGATCGCCGCGGAAGCGGACTTCTACGGTGCCATGGACGGTGCCAGCAAGTTCGTCCGCGGGGACGCCATCGCCTCGATGCTGATCGTCGGCATCAATATCGTCGGCGGCTTCGTGGTGGGCATGGTCTTCCTCAACCTGGGCGCACAGCAGTCGCTGCAGACATACACCATCCTCTCGGTGGGCGACGGTCTCGTGAGCCAGCTCCCGGCCCTGCTGATCTCGACGGCGACCGGCCTACTCGTGACCCGCGCGGCCTCCGAGGCGAACTTCGGCGGCGACCTCGTACGCCAGCTCCTGCAGGCTGCGCGCACGCTCTACCTGCTCGCGGGCGTGATCGCCTTCCTCGGCATCTTCACCCCGATCTCGAAG
>JAKAPV010000186.1 GCA_021806845.1 Bacillota bacterium
GACGATGCATAGCACTTCTTTGGCTCGCGTGACTGCCGTGTAGAAGAGGTTGCGCCCGAGGAGCATCCAGTGCTGCGCTGAGAGCACGAGCACGACCGCGCGGTACTCGCTGCCCTGCGCCTTGTGCACCGTCGTCGCGTAGCCGAGCTGGAGCTGGCGAAGCTCGTCCTGGCTGTACGCGACCTCGCGTTCGCCGGCCGGGTCCGGAAAGCTCACGGTCAGGGCGCGGTCCCGCGCCGAGACCGCGGTGATGCGGCCCACCTCGCCGTTCAGGGCGCCGCGCTGGTAATCGTTTCGCAGCTGGACGACGCGGTCCCCCAGCCGGAAGACGCGATCGCCGAACCGTACCTCCGGCCGCCCGCGCAGCGGGTTGAGCCGCGCCTGCAGGGCGGTGTTCAGCGCCTGCACGCCCGTCTCGTTGCGGTGTCCGGCCGAGAGCACCTGAATCTCGTCCGGCTCGATGCCGCGGCGCGGCAGCTCCTCCGTCGCGAGGCGGAGCGCCTGGTCCTGTACCTCCTGGGGCGTCTCCGCCCGCAGCCAGATGAAGTCCTTGGCGGTCTGCGGCATCTGCCCCTGGCGGATGCGGTGCGCAGCCTGGACGATGCCGCTCTCTGCCGCCTGCCGGAACACCTCGCGCAGTTCGGCGCGCGGTACGAACGGCAGCGCGAGGAGCTGGTTGAAGGGCTCTCCCGCGCCGACCGGCGGCAGCTGGTCGGCGTCGCCAACGAGCACGAGCCGGGTCGTCGGCCTGAGCGCGGCCAGCAGGCGGTCGAACAGCCACAGATCGATCATCGACGACTCGTCCACGATCAGGAGATCCGCTTCGACCTCGCGCGTCTCGGTCTGCGGACCGCGCAAGCCGAGCAGGCGATGCAGGGTCTGGGCGGAGACACCGCTCGCCTCCTGCACGCGCTTCGCCGCACGGCCGGTCGGGGCGGCGAGTTCGACCCGCAGGCCGCGCGAGCGCGCGCCCTGGGCGATGGCGCGCACCGTCGTGGTCTTGCCGGTGCCGGGCCCGCCGGTGAGGACGAACAGGGGACAGGCGAGCGCCTGCGCCGCTGCGGCGGCCTGTTCCAACGTGAGCGTGCCGCGCTGGCGCAGCTGCAGTGGCTGGACCTCGCTGCGCAGCCGCTCCGCCACGGCGCGCGCGATGCGGGACTCGATCTGGAAGCTGCGGGTCAGGTAAAGAAGTTCGCCGTCCTGGACGAGCGCGCCGCCCAGCCTCAGGCGCTCCACCGCTGCCTTCAGCCCATCCTCGGACGCGCTATAGCGGGCGCCTCGCTCCGGGAACAGGGGAGCCGGGAGCGCGACGTGGCCTTCGTCCGCGGCGCTTTGCAGAAGGTAGAGGACGAGTGCCTCCATGCGCTCGGGGGCGTCCTCGCTGATGCCCATCGCCCTCGCGACGCGGTCCGCCGTCAGGAAGCCGATCCCCCCGACCTCCCGCCACAGCCGGTACGGCTCGTGCTGGACCACCGCTTCCGCACGCTCGCCGTAGTGCAGCTCGATCTTGCGCGCTACGTGCAGCGGCACCTCGTACGGGCGCAGCGCGACGACGAGTCGCTCCAGGCGCACCTGCTCCTTCGCGGCCTTGCGGGCCTCCCCCACGCGCCGCCTGCCGATGCCGGGAACCTCCTGGAGGCGCTCTGGGTGGTTGCGCAGCACCTCCAGCGTCTCATCGCCGAACCGCTCGTAGAGCCGCTCCGCGATCTTCGGTCCGATGCCCGGAATCAGGCCGGAAGCGAGATAGGCGATGATTCCTTCGCGGCTGACCGGCAGCTGGCGCGTAAGCGTCTCGACCTGGAACTGGGCGCCGTATGTCGCATGCCGCTTGGCCTGGCCGGTCGCGCGCACGCGTTCGCCGGGCGCGAGGTCTCCGAGCGCTCCGACGAGCGTGATCGTACCGCCCTTCTCCAGTCTCAACTGCACGACGCTGAAGCCGTTCTCGGCATTGTGGTAGGTCACGCGCTCCACCTCGCCCGCTACTTCGCGCGCGGCGAAGAGTGCGGTGTCGCCTCGCGCCGGCCGCGGGGCCGGTCTGCGGCCCGGCAAGTCTACCGCACCCCGTCGCGCGGCAGGGTGATGGGGCCCCGCGGAAAGTGCGTCAGCACCTCCGCGGGGCCGGAGGAGCACACGATGAAGGAGTCCTCGACGCCGACGGCTCCGATGCCCGGGAAGACGAACTTGGGCTCTACCGCGATCACCATGCCGGGTTCGAGGACGCCTTGCGCCCGCTCCGTGAGGACTGGAAACTCGTCGAGTTCCAGCCCGATGCCATGGCCAAGGAAGCGCGCCCGGTCCGGTCCGAAACCGAGGAAGTGCTGCCCGAGGCCGCGCTCCTCCGCCCGCCGGCTCGCGCGCTGGAAGAGGGACGCGATCTCCGTTCCGGGATGCATCGCCTCCTCTGCCTCCGCCAGGATGTCGATTGCGAGCTCCGCCGCGTACTGCAGCTGCCCCGGCAGCTCGCCGATGACGAAGGTGCGGGTTCCGTCCGCGACGTAGCCGCGCACGGCGACGGCGTAGTCACAGAGGATCGGGCCGTCCGGCTCGATCGCGATTCCACGGGAGCCCTGCCCGATGCTGGGGTGCGGCCCCTCCCCGCCGGTCGGGCCGTCGAAGTAGGCCGGCACCGCGCCTGGCGGTCCAAAGAGCACGTGCGGGGCGAAATAGTCGAAGTTGAAGCCGCGCGTGCGCATCAGGCCCTGCCCGCCCTGCAGCCGGCCGTGCGCATCGACGCGGATGGAGATCTCGTGGTCGTTCGCGCCGGGGCGCAGCAGGCGCCCGGTCTCCTGCATCATCTCTGCCCAGGCGGCCCCGGCGGCGCGGATCTCGCCAAGCTCGAACTCGGACTTCACTTGGCGCAGGGCCCGCACGGTGCTGCTGACGTCCTCGATGCGGGAATCGGGGAACATCCGCTCCAGTTGGCGGTAGAGCTGCCACGGGAGGACGTCGCCCTCAACGCCGACGCAGCCGGTGCTGAACCCCGCAGCCGCAAGCAGCGCGGGCAGGTCCTTCGGCCGCTCCAGAGCGACGACCTGCCAGGGAGTCTCACGCTGCGTGCGCTCCACGCCCTTGCGGCAGAAGAGAATCGGCTCGCGCTCCGCTCCGACGGCGAGGAAACCTTGCTGTACGGTGCCTGCGAAATAGTACTTGTCTATGGACTGCTGCAGGAGCGCGACGTCCGTGCCTGCTTCGCCCAGCGCGCGGGCAAGGCGCGCGCAGCGCTCCTTCAGATCCTGTTCGAGCGGTCCGCTCATGCCCTCTTGGCCCCCCGTCCCATGATCGCGCACAAACTGCAGCATCTGCTTGCCGGACTCCCGCATGGAGGCCCTCGTCACTCCGCCCAGGCGATGCCGTCCCCGCGCGGATCGGCCGTCGCGCGCAGGAGCCCGAAGGGGCTGCGGGTGATTGCCTGGGCATGACCCATGCCGTCCATCTGCGCTGGGCCGACGCGCACCACATGGCCGCGCCGGGAGAGCGCGGGCGCGAGCGGCGCAAGCCCCGCCTCGAGCTGGAGCGCGGGAGGATCGCCGAAGCCCGTGCGCAGACGCGGCGCCGCCACGGCGTCCTCAAGCCCTTCGCCCGCGTCGATCAGGCGCTGCAGGATTTGCAGGTTCGTCTGCGGCTGCCCGTCTCCGCCCATCGCGCCCAGCACCGTTTCGAGCCTTCCATCCGCGAGGACCATCGTCGCCATCAGGGTGTGAGCCGTCCGCTTTCCGGCGGCGATCGCGTTGGGATGTCCGTCCTCCAGGCTGAAGTAGGCGCCGCGATTTTGCAAGTGCACCCCGAAGCCCGGCACCAGGACGCCGCTGCCCACGCCAAGGTAATTGCTCTGGATCACGGCGCAGGCGTCGCCGCCCGCGTCCCATGCGCAGAGGAATGTGGTTCCACCGGGCAGCAGCCGCGGCGATGGCTCCTGCGCGGCCGAAGGGTCGATGTCGCCCCTTGCCTGCGCGGCGAACGATCCGCGCAGTATCTCAGGCCAATCGACGGGTGCCGTGCGGGGATCGGCGAGCAGGTTGTCGCGCAGCAGGTAGGCGCGCTTCAGGGCCTCGACCGCAAGATGCGCGGAATCGGGGTCGCCCGGCCTTGCGGGCGGCAGCCCGTCCAGGATGGCGAGCGCCAGCAGCAGGGTCGCGCCCTGGCTCGGCGGCGGGGTCACGAGGATGCGCCGCCCCCGGTAGGAGCACTCGAGCGGCGTCGCCTCCTCCGCCTCGAAGGCCGCCATGTCCTCTCTCGTGACGCTGCCGCCCCCCGGCAGGAGGGTCGCCTCGAGGGCGGCGGCGAACGGCCCGCCGTAGAACCAGTCCGGCCCTTCCTGCGCGAGCGCCGCGAGCGTTCTCGCGAGGTCCGGGCTGCGCTGCAGGTCGCCGGCAGCGGGAGCCCCCTTTGGCAGGAACTGCAGCCGAAACGCCTCGTCCGCGAAGTCCTGCGCTTCACCGAGCGCCTGCGCCACCTTGCGCGTCAGCGGGAAGCCCCCCTCCGCGACGGCGACTGCATCCGCAAAGAGGTCCGCCCATGCAAGCTTGCCATAGGTGCGGTGCAAGAGGCCCCAGCCGCGTACGGCACCCGGCAGCGTGACCGCCAGGGGGCCGCGCTGCGGCATCGCGCCCACGGCAGGCAGCCGCTCGCGACGAAAGGCGCTGCCGACGGGTCCCGCGGCTGCGTATGCCCGTACGGAGCGGTCCCGCGCGCTGTAGACGAGCGCGAAGAGGTCGCCGCCGAGGCCACAGGCATCGGGCTCGGTGACGGCCAGCACGGCGTTTGCCGCAATCGCGGCATCCACCGCGCCGCCGCCCTCCCGCAGTGCCCGCATGCCCGCCTGCGTGGCCAGCGGATGCGCCGTGGCTACGGCGTGGTGAAACCCGATCGCTTCGTACATGCGAAAACCCCCCAGGGTGGTTGAGTCCCCGGGGGAAAGTATTCCGGCTGCCTGCTACGCCTCCTGCTGCAGTGCGAGGCGCCGCAGCGGCGGCGCGATCAGTGCGGCGACGATGCCCTTGACGAGATCAACCGGCAGAAAGGGTATGGCGCCGAGCAGCACCGCATTGTGCCAGGTCGCGCCCTGGGCGATGTGCAGGCCGGTCACGCCGCCCGCGTAGATGACTACGATGCCAAGCGCGGCCCCCAGGAGGCGCAAGGCGATGCCGCGCTGCCCAAGCGCCCCGGATATCGCAGCGGCGAACGGCCAGGCCAGGATGTAGCCGCCGAATGGTCCGATGATCACGCCGATGCCGGCGGCGCCGCCGGCGAATACCGGGACCCCCACCGCGCCCAGCACGATGTAGAGCACGACCGACAGGGCCCCGAGCCCCGGTCCCAGCACGAGGCCCGCGAGCAGTACGACGAGCACCTGGAGCGTGAACGGCACGTCCGTGAGGGGCAGCGTAAAACTGACGTACGAAGCCACGGCAAGGAGCGCGGCGAACGCTGCCGCATAGGCAATGCGGCGCGCCCGCCGGTATTCCTCCGACACAGGCGTCCCCCTATCGTCAACCATCATTCACAACATGGTTTACAATGAAGGCGCCGCACCCACCTGTCAAGGGAGGGTGCGGGCCCAGCCGCAAAGAATCTCTGGGCGGGAGGGGTGGACGTGTCCAAGAGAACGTTTGGCGAACTGCGTGTCGGCGCTAGGTTCCGGTGCGACGGCGAGATCTTCACGAAGGTCGAGCATGACCTGCGCGAAGGCATGCTGCAGTGCTCCAACGCCATGTCGGATGACGGCCGCTTCACGCTGCTGGAGCCCGAGCAGTCGGTGGACGTCGTCGCGCAGCCGAACGCCCCCGAGTAACGGCTTAGTCCGACCGGCCGAGACGTAGGGCGGGACTGCTAGCAAGCTGGGCCGACCTGTACCGCTTGTATGCAGGACCATTAAGCAGGACGAACACCAGTTCACGGGTGCGCTCCCATGAATATCGTAAATGCTGAATCCCGCACTGACCCACCCATGGTACACGGTAGTGCCGAGTTTTCGCCCGAGTTCCGTCATTGGGATGGTGGAGGTCAGTTTATAGAGGCACGGCAACCAACCAAAC
>JAKAPV010000005.1:0-25392 GCA_021806845.1 Bacillota bacterium
CACCGTCATCTTGCTGTAGAGCCCCGCCTGGGCCATCTCCTGGAAGAGCTTGATCGCCCCGACGCCCGCCCAGGTGACGACGAGCTCCTTCGGCAGCGGCTTCAGGCTCAGGATGTGGTCGATGTACGAGGTGAAGTCGGTCGCGGTGATCGGCGCGTAGAGGACGCCCTCGTTCGTCGCGCCGGCGCTCGTGAGCGCGGCCGCCCAGTCCTTCACGCTCGAGGTGCCGAAGACGTAGTTCGGGGCGAACTGGTAGAAGGTAACCCCGCTCGCGCCGCCGTGTGTCTGCAGGTAGGCGGCGTACGCGGACGCGTACATGTAGGTGTTCGCCGCGGTGCGGAATACGTAGGGGTTCAGGTTGGGCGCCGTCGTCAGGTCGTCGTCGGCCGCGGGATCGATGATCAGCGGGACCTTGTACTCGCCCGCGACCTGCTCCATGGCCACGGCGACGGCGCTGTCGGCCGGGCCCTGGACCATCACGACGTGGTTTTGGAGAATGAGGCCCTTCATCGCTGTCGCGCCGGTCTGCGCAGACGCCTGGTCGTCGCGCAGGATCAGGTTGATCTTGCGCCCGTCGACCTTGTCTGTGCCGTGCGTCGCGTAGGCGATGCCGATCTCGAGCCCGCGCACCTCCTGCTGGCCGTAGTCCTGCAAAGGACCGGAAAGCGACGTCACGACGCCGATGTTGATGGGACCCGTGGGAGCGTTCGACTGCGTGGAGACCGCGGATCCGCATCCCGATGCGAGCAGCAGCGCGGCAAGAGCCGGAACCGCGAGACGCACGGAGCGCGAAGCTGACAAACCGGAAGACCTCCTCTCAACTACAAGACCAGACAGGTGAATCACTTGTCATGTACCACTATATGACGACTGACGCAGGTGTCAACTATTGCTTTTTTCCGTATCCAGGAGAACGCAGCGCGGCGGCCGGACCTCCCTGTCCGACCGCCGCGCGCCTTGTCCCGCTACTTGCCCTTGAAGTTCGGATCGCGCTTTTCGAGGAAGGCGGCGACGCCCTCCTTGCGGTCTTCCGTCTCGAAGGCGAGCTGCCACATCGCGGTCTCGTACTTGAGCCCTTCCGGGAGGGGCATCTCCGCCCCGCGCAGGATCGCCTGCTTGGAGAGCGCGACCGCCCGCCGGGCCCTGCCTCCCATGCGCTGGGCGATCTGCACCGCGCGGTCGAGCAGGTTTGCCTGCGGCATGACCTCGTTGACGAGGCCGATCCGCAGCGCCGTCTGCGCGTCGATCATGTCGCCCGTCAGGATGATCTGGCGCGCCCAGCCGGGACCGACGAGGCGCTGCAGCCGCTGCGTGCCGCCCCAGCCGGGAATGATGCCGAGGTTCACCTCGGGCTGCCCGAAGCGCGCGTTCTCTGATGCAATGCGGATGTCACAACTCAGGGAGAACTCCACCCCGCCGCCCAGGCAGAAGCCGTTCACGGCGACGACCGACGGCTTCAGGCACTCCTCGATGCGCCGGAAGATGCGCAGCGTGCGCTCCGCGAATGCCCCGGACGTCCACATGTCGAGGTCCACGAACTGGTTGATGTCCGCCCCGGCGACGAACGACTTCGTCCCGGCGCCCGTGAAGACGATCGCCCCGACGGCTTCGTCGCGCTCGATCTCGTCGATGGCCGCCTCGAGCTCGTCGAAGGTCTGCCGGTTGAGCGCATTGAGCGCCTCCGGACGGTTGAAGGTGACAATCTCCACCGCATCGCGCCGCTCTCGCAAAAGTGCCACTGCGCCGCCTCCTCACGCGTCCATGCCAGTGACCAATATAGCAGATCGGCCGCCGGGGGGCGGACGGGGCTGACCCCATCGGCTATGCTCAGCACATGAAGAAGATCGCGGTGATCGGTACGGGCGCGATGGGCTCGCGTATTGCGCAGCGGCTCATCGCGGGCGGCTACGAGGTGCTCGTCTGGAATCGCACGAAAGAGCGCGCCGGATCGCTGCTCGAGCGCGGCGCCGCCTGGCGGCAGACGCCGGCGCAGGCTGCGCGGGAGGCGGACGGCGTGATCACCATGGTCGCGGACCCGGCGGCCCTTGAGGCCGTGAGCGAGGGCGCCGAAGGCATCGCCGCCGGGGCCGGGCCTCACACGACCGTCCTCGAGATGTCGACCGTGGGGCCGCAGGCTGTGGGGCGGCTGCGCTCCGTCCTGCCGCCGGAGACGGGGCTCCTCGACGCGCCGGTCCTCGGATCCCTGAGCGAGGCGGAGGCGGGGACGCTGAAGATCTTCGCCGGGGGGCCAGAGGCGCTCTTCCTCGCTTGGCGGCCCGTCCTCGAGACGCTGGGGACGCCGCTTCGCGTCGGCGATCTCGGCGCGGGGGCGGCGGCGAAACTCGTGGCGAACGGCACGCTCTTCACGGTGCTCGGGGCGCTCGGCGAGGCGCTGCAGCTCGCGCAGGCGCTCGGGCTCTCCCGGGAAGCGGCCTTTGAGATCCTCGCGCAGACTCCCCTTGCGGCACAGGCGGAGCGGCGCCGCCCCGTCATCGAGCACGATGCGCTCCCCACGCGCTTTCGGCTCTCGCTCGCGCGCAAGGACGCGGATCTCATCGCTGCCGCCGCAGACGAGGCCAGTGCGGATCTGCGCATGCAGCAGGCGGCGCGCAGCTGGCTCACGCAGGCGGAGGCAGCCGGAAAGGGCGGCGGCGATTACGCCGCCGTGCTGATAGAGATCCTCGGCGCGCAGCGCGCCTGAGCGGCGCCTGCTGGAAGAGCGGTACCTTCTGCCGCTTTGCAGCACGAGCGACCACGGCGCGTGGTAGAAGACCGCCTGCGCGAACGGTACAGGCGGCGTGCCGTGCAAGTGGCCCGGTGCCGGTCGTTTGGATCGTTGCCGCCTGCTGCGGCGTCGCGTGGGCGTGTATGCGCGAATTGCAGCGCCACTTTCGGGGTGGCGCTTAGAGCCATTGCCCAGCATGCGCGATTTTTGTCGATAACTGGTTGACGGACGTCCCATAAAACACCACTCTACGAGTAGGCATTCGACATGTTGTGAGATCCCGATCTTCTCCCGGGAGGGATCCCTCACTTGCTGCATATCGCCGATCTCGCACTTCAGTGCATCCTATTGCTTCTGTTCGCTGCAGCACTGGTGCTTTACTTGCGTGGCAAGCGCAGTGTCGCCGGGGAGATACCGCTCATGCTCGGGGTCTTGGCTGCAGCGGTTCTCATCCCAACCCTTGGGCGCTCTCTGGGCATTGCGCCACATTCGCTGTCCATCGTCGGCGGCATCCTGTTCTTCCTGCAGCCGTACTGTCTGCTGCGCATGGGCAACCGGTTCACGCAGGTCCGCACCTGGGTGCACTGGTTGGCCCTCGGGTGGCTGATCGCGGCCAGTGCTCTGCTGACGCTGTCCGCAAGCGGTGCGGCCGCCCTCCTCGTGTACCTGCTCTACTATGTCGGATTGGCCGTCTATACCGTGTTCCTCTTCCTACGGTCGGCCCACCGAACGCGCGGCGTCGTGCGCCTCAGGATGCTGTCCATCGGCGTAGGCACATCCGCCTTGGTCCTTGCGGTACTGGTCATGCTGGCGGCGCATGGCGCCCTGGCGCAGAGCTTGAGGCTCACAGCCACGTCGCTGGCGCTCCTCACAAGTCTCAGCTACTTTGCCGCCTTCCTGCCGCCCGCTTGGCTGCGGCGGCTCTGGCAGTTGCCAGAGATCGAACGCTTCATCCGTGAAGCTCCCAAGAAACCCGATGTGCAGACCTCCCTTGGCGAGCTTGCCGCGGCTGCCCTGCACATTACCGGCGCGCGGGCTGTCGCAGCCGCCCAGCTTGACGCATCGGCCCCGATGGCGCGGCTCATTTGGCGTGTGAGACAAAGTGAGCCCGCCCCTCCCATCTTGACCATCGAGATTCCTCATCGAGGTCTCCTTTCGGACGCAGCACAGGGCCTGTCCGGCATCCACCGCGTCCTCGACCAGCTTCCGGACAGCATGCGCTCCTGGGCGCAGGAGGCCGGGGTCCAGGCATATGCCGCAGTACCGGTCGGCATCGACGACCGGCAGATCGCCTTCCTGCTCATCTTCGCGGAACAGGGCTTTCTCTTTGCACACGACGCTCTCGACCTTCTCGCCCACCTTGCCCGGCATACCGCGGTCGCCTGCGAGAATGCGCAACTGGTTGCTGCCGCTACGCGCGAAGCCGACCGCGCAGCCACGATCAATCGCGTCATTTCCACGTTGATCCGTCCAATGGACCCAGAGGATCTGGCGCGTGAACTCCTCGAAGTGCTGGCAGATGTCGTCGGCGCCGACATTTCCGAGCTCTTCGCCATCGATGGGAACGGTCGCGACCTGGTGCGTGTCGCGCGCCATCCGGGGGACGGCGCAGCATTCAGGGTTCCGATCGAGCGTGGAGGCTTGATGGGGCTGGCGCTGACGCAAGGCGAGGTGATCTATTCCGCCGACGTCCAGTCCGACGACCGCTTCGTCCGCCGCGAGGAGTCGCACCGGGAAGGCTACCGCTCGATGCTCAGCGTCCCCCTCTTCTCCCGCGGCACCCCCGTCGGCGCGTATACGCTGATCCACCGTGACTTCCGCGCGTATTCTCCAGCGGAACAGGAGGTTCCCCTCGCGCTGGCGGCGCCGATCGCGGCCGCATTGCAAAACTCGATGCTGCATAGCAAGGCAGAGCGCCATCTGAGGCAGTACGCAATGCTCGACGAGATGGCGCTGACACTGTCCTCGGAACGCTCCGTGGCCGACCTGAGGCAGAAGATCGCGGACAGCGCCCGCCTGCTCGCCGGCGCCAGCTGCGCAGTGCTGGCCATCCTGGGGAGCACCGGGGACATAGATCAGGTCGTCGCGTCACGCCCGGCGGCGTCGGGCAGCACTCCGCTGGACGAGTCGGAATGCAGCGCGCTGATCGAGACAATGCTTTCGGCGCAGTCGCCGCGGCGCGCAGGCGTCTCCCAAGACCAGCGCGCGGACGGCCCGCCGACGGGACGCGCTGCCGAGCGCTTTGTGCTCGAGGTCCCCATCGCGTATGGCCCCCAACACCTCGGCACCCTGTGCGTTGCCCGCCGCGAGGATGGTGCCGAGTTTTCCGCGGAAGACGAATGGGCACTGCGCACACTCGCAGCCCACGCTGCCTCCGCCATTACCTCCACACAGCTCTTCCTGCAAGTCGACGAGGCGCGCCGGGCGGCGGAGCAGGCCAACGCGGACCTCGAACGGGCGAGCCGCGCCAAGTCAGACTTCCTCGCAAGCATGAGCCACGAACTGCGCACGCCTCTGAACGCCATCCTCGGCTTCACAGAGATCTTGCTGGACGATCCGCAACTGGACACTGCGAAGCGCAGCCACTTCCTTGAGACGGTCCACTCCAGCGGGCGCCACCTTCTCAGCCTGATCAACGACATCCTCGACCTCTCGAAGGTGGAGGCTGGCCAGATGGACCTGCAGCCCGAGGATTTCGATCCGTCGCTGGCTGTGCAGGAAGTCCTTACGGCGGTAGCGCCCCTCGCGGCACAGGGCGGGGTCAGCATCGAGCAGGGCGAGATCCCGCCGCTGCCCATCCATGCCGACCGGGGGAAGTTCCGGCAGATTCTCTACAACCTCGTGTCCAATGCGATCAAATTTACGGAAGACCGCGGAAGGGTGCAGGTCGAGGCCCGGTGGGACGACAGCTCTTTTATCCTGGCCGTCGAGGATACCGGCATCGGGATCGCCCCGGAGGACCAGTCGCGCATCTTCGACGCCTTCCAGCAGGTGGACTCCTCAAGCGTGCGCCGCTATAAAGGTACAGGCCTCGGCCTTGCGCTCGTTCTGCGCTTCGCCGAGTTGCACGGCGGGCACGTCACGCTTCGCAGCGCACCAGGAGTGGGCAGCCGCTTCGAAGTGCACTTCCCGGAGGCAGCGTCCAGTGCTGCCTTGGAACCACCCGCCGCATCACACGGTCCGCTGATCCTCGTCGTCGAAGACGATGCTCGTGCGCAGGCGCTTCTGCAGCATACGCTCCTTTCGAACGGATTTTCGGTCGCCGTCGCGCACAGCGGCGAGGAAGCCCTGACCAAGGCGAAGACACTGCATCCGGCCGCGGTGACGCTCGACGTGATCCTTCCCGGAATCGACGGCTGGGCAGTTCTGGAGCTGCTGAAGACGGATGCGCAGACGCGGGATGTACCCGTGGCCGTCGTGACGGTCACGGACGACCGGAGGAGGGCTTATGCCCTCGGAGCCACAGACTTCTTTGTCAAGCCAGTCGACCGGAACACGTTGCTGGACGCCCTCCTGCGCTACACAACGCCTCCCCCCGAGCAGGTGACCGTGCTCGCTGTCGACGATGAGCAGTTCGCCCTCGACCAGACGGTCGGCATACTGCGCGAGGTGGGATATCAGGTCATCGGGTCCCGAAACGGGGCGGAGGCCCTCGCGCTCGCCCGCAGGTCCCCGCCCGACCTCGTCATCCTCGACCTGATGATGCCTGGCATGAACGGCTTCGAACTTCTGGCGGAGCTGCGCCGGACGGAGGCGACGAGCCGCATCCCCGTGATCGTCGTCTCCGCCCGGGAACTGACGCCAGACGACAAGAAGATGCTGTCCGGACAGGTACACGCAGTGCTGCGCAAGGGCGAATACGAGAAGGCGGATCTAATTTCTTGGATGCGCTCGGCGCTGCGGCGCTGAGCGCGATGGGAGGTGCCGGCGGCGGTGGCGATCGTACTGCTCGTGGAGGACAACCCCGTGAACGCTGAGCTGGCACGGACGGTGCTGGAGCGGGCCGGGTTCGAGGTGCGGCACGCGGCGACGGCATCCGCGGCGCTGCGGCTGGCACGCGAACTGCAGCCCGCAGTCATCCTCATGGACCTCGATCTCCCCGACGGCGACGGTCTCGCCGTGGTGCGCACCCTGCGCGTCGACGGACCGCTCGCTGCGACCCCGATCATCGCTCTGACCGCCCACGCGATGGCCGGGGTCGAGCAGGCAGCCCTCGAGGCGGGATGCAGCGGCTACATCGCCAAGCCGATCGACACCCGGTCATTCGGTGCGTACGTGTCGTCGATCGCCGCGGCCAGAAAACCGAGCGGCGGCAACCAGGGAGGTACCGGAGCATGAACGAGGCACCCGAAAGGGACGCGGTCCTGATCATCGACGACGAGTCCGTCAACCGGGAACTGCTCAAGGCCCAGCTCGAAATCGCGGGAGTGAAGACACTGGAGGCGACGGGCGGCGTCGAAGGGCTCTCGATCATCGAACGGGTCGGAGGCGAGCTGGGTGCCGTGCTTTTGGACCTGCACATGCCCAAAATGAACGGCTTCGAGGTACTCCGCCGCGCCAGGGTGGCGAACCTGCGGGGACACCTGCCGGTGATCGTTGTCACGGCCGCCGACGATCGGCAGTCCCGGCGGCGCGCCGCGGCGATGGGTGCAGATGATTTCCTGGCGAAGCCCGTCGACCAGATCGAGCTCGTTGCAAAGATTCGCAACGCGATCCGCCTGCGGCGCCTGTTCCGCCGCATGATCGGGATCCAGAGCGTCCTCGACGGCCTAGCTATAGCGATCGAGGCGCGCGACAGCTACACGGAGGACCACACGCTGCGCGTCGCCGCATACGCCAACTGCCTTGGAGAGGCCCTGGAACTCCCGCTGGAAGTGCAATTGCAGCTCCTGGAAGGCGCCCTGATCCATGACGTAGGCAAGGTGGGCGTCCCAGACGCGATCCTGCTGAAGGAGGGCCGCCTGACCGCCGAGGAATACGAGATCATGCAGCAGCATGTGGTGATTGGTGCGCGGATTTGTGAGGCGATCGGCGTGGACGCCGTCGTCACCCAGGTCGTTCGCCACCACCACGAACGCTTTGACGGCAAGGGCTACCCCGACGCGCTATCCGGCCGACGCATTCCCATCGTGGGCCGCATCGCCGCGGTAGCGGACGCATTCGATGCCATGACATCCACCCGTCCGTATCGCACCGCGCTGGACTGGGATGCAGCGCTCCGCGAACTGCAGGAGGGAAGCGGAACCCAATGGGATCCTGAGGTCGTCGACGCTTTACTGACGCTGCTGGCCCGCAATGAGCACCTAGTGCAGGCAGTGCGCTCGGGTGGGACACGTCTGAAGCAACTGCTGGTGCTGCGCCGTGAACGCATGGGTTCCCGGCTGGACCTCTGACCAGCGTCCAGCGGGCAACTTGCCGGTATACCGCTGGAATGCGTCTCCGCTTGGCGAACTGCAGGAGATAGTGGCGCCCACACGGCTGCACGCCGTTCCTGCCCGTGACCTTTGCAGCCACTCCTCCCCCATCTGCCAAAATAGAGGACGCTCACGGCGGCCGTGCCTTCGCGCCCCGCCCTTCCCACGGGCCGGTCATGGTCCGCCCTGCAGGCCATGGTATACGTTGCCTATCCGGATTCGCGGGAAGGTGCGGACTTGCGCAGGGCATGGGGCACTTTGCTCAGGAACCCGCCGATCCTAGCCACAGCGCTTGCGCTCTACACCGCGGTATTTGCCGCCGTCCTGATGGGCGCCTTCCTGGCCGACGCCGTCAACCAGAAGTTTGGCGTAGCGGTCGGGGCGGCGCTCGTCCTCCTGCTGGGTCTGCCAGCGGCAGCCGCCGTCTTGGGCCAGGCGGCGGCTGCCGTGATGGGGCTGAATCTTCCTGGCTATCTCGCAGCTGTGCGCCGCTCCCTGCTCCCCGCCGCCCAGTTGGTCCTGGTGCTCGGGCTCACCGCAGCCGTACTCCTGCTGATCTTCGGCATGCCCGCCTGGTCTGCGCTCGACAGCGCCGCGCGCGGCTTGACTCCCCTCTCGGCCCTCTCGCCGCGCGACATCGGCCTTTTACTCTCCGTACTCGCCGTCCTGCCGCCCGCGGCCTGCTTAGGGCCCGCGCTCTTCTTCGGGTCGAAACCGTACGCCTGGTCAGCCTTCGGCCTGACACTGCGCGCCTGCGCTCGGGAGCGGCACTACTTCTACTGGCTCTGCGCGGCACTCTCGATCACCGCGCTCGACATCGCCGTCGCGAAGGCGGCGGGCCTCCTCGCGCCCATACCCGTGTTCGGGCTTGTGCTCATGACGGCGGTCTCGATCGCGCAGACGGTCTACACGAGCCTCTACCTCTTCGAAACGTGGCGGTCGGCCAGCGCCAAGTAGGGCACGCGCTTGCCTGCCGCGCATCTGGCTGTTGCCGCCGTGCGGCCGCCGGGAAACGCTCAAAGGCTGCGCAGAAAGGCCCAGGTCGCCTGCGCAACCGACTCCGGCTCCTCTTCCAGGAGCTCGTGCGTCACTCCCGACAGCACCTGCACCTCGAGCGCCGGGATCTTCTCGTGCAGTGCGAGAACACCTCTAGCCCGCTCCTCCTCCATCTCCGGCGGCTGCCCGGCCCGCAGCAGCAGGGCGCGCCCCGTGCCGAGGGGCGGAAGCTTTGCGGGCGCGCTGGCGTCGACGAAATGGATGGCCTGCGTGCACGTCTCGACGTCGACGCGCAGTCGGATGCGGCCGTCCCGCTCGACCATCGCGGCGCGCGCTGCCGCCTCGAGGTCCTCGTCCCACCGCTTGGCGGCGGCGCGGCCCGCCGCGAAGAGTTCCTCCCATGTCGCGAAGGTGAACCCGGAGATGTGCTGCTCGCAGCTCTCGCGCGGGTCCTTCTCCGTCACGTCCGCGCTCAGGTAGCCGCCGTCGTAGAGGAGGAGCCCCTGCACGCGCGCGCTGAGCGGCGGCGAGGCCGCAAGGCCCGCGAGCGCCGCGACGGCTCCGTAGGAGTGGCCACCGATCACCGCCGCCTCCGCGCCTGCGTCGTCAAGCACGGCGGTGAAGATCGCAGCCGCATCCGCACCGCCGCCCAGCGGCATGCGGCTCGAGCGCCCATGCCCCGGCGGGTCGAGCGCGACGATTCGGCAGCCGCGCTCCGGGCCTTCGCGGAGCAGGCGCAAAAAGGCTTCTCCGGTGCCGCCGAGACCCGGCCAGAGCGCGAGTGTCGGTTCCCCCGCGCCGGCGGCGAGGTAGCGGATGCGGCCACCTCCGGCCTCTACAAAGCGCTCCTGCAAAAAAGCCGTCACTCCCGGTCTCTCTGCGCGGGCAGAGGGTGCTCTCGATGGTCTTTAGCGCGCGCCGGTCAATCGCCTTGCCTGCCGGATCCGTGCCACGCGGCCAGCAGTTCCCGCTCCCGCTCGGCGCTGATTCCCGCACGCCGCACGGCGTCTATGGGGCGCGTCCTGTCCCAGGCGAGCGTATCGCGCACCGTGTCGCGCAGGGGTCGCAAGGCGAGCCCTGCGCTGAGCGCCTTGCGGATCGAGACGGAGTCGAGGCCGATCGCGTCCGGCTCGCTCTCCGGGATGAATAGCGGCATCTCCGTCCAGGGCGCCACGCCCTGCTCGGCAAGGAACGCCTCCGTGACCCAGGTGGTGGGACCGATCCCGCCGCCCACCTCGCGGCAAGTCGCCAGCACCTCGGCCATCGTCAGCGGCGCGGGCGGTCCGGCCGCGTTGTATGCCCCCGTGGCGCCGCGCTCCGCCATCGAGAGCGTCCAGGCCGCGAGGTCGCGCACGTCGATCACCTGCACCGGGTGCTGCGGCCTGCCGGGCGCCAGCATCTCGCCGTCGCGCGCGCCGCGCGCAACCCAGTAGGTGAAGCGGTCGCTCGGGTCATCCGGTCCGACGATCAGGCCAGGCCGGATGAGAAGCGCCCGCTCACCGAAGCGCCCGCTCACTTCCGCCTCGCACCGCGCCTTGAGAGCGCCGTACCAGGTGGAGATGTCTTCCTCGGAGTCGGACGGCAGCTGCGCGAGCGGCGCCTCTTCCGTAGCGCCGATCTCTGTCAGGGACCGGTACGCCGACACGCTGGAGATGAAGGTGTAGTGGGAGGTGCTTGCCTGAAGCAGCTGCACCGACTGGCGCACGACGCGCGGGAGGTAGCCAGACGTGTCGATCACGGCGTCGAACCGCCGCCCCAAGAGCGCCGAGAGCCCGCCGTCGCGGTCGCCGAGCACGTGCTCCGCGGACGGGAAGAGGTCGAGGCCATGCTGGCCGCGGTGGAACAAGGTGACATCGTGTCCGGCCGCGAGAGCGGCCGATGCGATGTGCTTGCCGAGAAACACGGTTCCGCCGAGGATCAGTAGACGCATGCGCTTTGCCTCCGCTTTCGCGAATGGCTTTCTGTTCCACACGTCCAAAGTCCTACCCGATCTGCGGCGCGCAGCGGCGCCTTGCGGCTCTCGCCGAAGGCGCCACATGCTCGCGTGCCGTGACCGCGACGCTGTCAGTCCAGGTTTGCGACGAGTTCGCGCAGCTGGGGCTTCGCGCGGCTCATGAATTCTTCCATGGGATCCGGAGACACGACCGACATGACCGCCTCGGCGAGCTCGTAGAGCCCCGCGAGCCCGACCGCCGCATAGACCGTGCGCGTCAGGAAGGATCGCGGTCCACCGAGTGCGTCCGCGACGAGGTCGTGCCCGAAGAAGCCCTTCAGTCCCCAGTTCGCCGCACCGACCGCAACCAGCCCGAAGCTCACCCAACCGACCGCCGTCCGCCGCATGCGTCATCCGCCCCTTCCGCCCCGATGACTACAGCGTTCCCGTCAACCTGCACGCGCATCGCCGCGAGGGCGCAAAAAAGCATGGCAGGCGAGGCTGGAGCCGCCGCGCCTGCCCGGATGCGGATTTGATGCCAGCGGGCTAGCCCAGCAGCCGCCCGTCCTCGCCGACGTTCATGATCCAGCGCAGTGCGCCGACAGGCCGCCCATGCGCGTACAGCGGCACGTCGACCTCCATCAGCACTTCGCCCGTGTCGCGGTGGTAGACGTTCACCGCGACGGGCTGCTCCTCAGGTCCGCGCGCGTGCTGCCAGAGCTTGTCGAAATCGCTCTGCTGCGGCAGCTGGCCGGCTTCGGCGCTGAGACCGACACGCGCCGTCTCGAGGCCGAACGCGTCGTCGAAAAGGCGCTTTGCGCGGCTATGCGCGAGGTCGACCGCCGGATCGCCGGTCCAGCCCCTGCGGTGGTCCTTGTCCTCCGTGATGACGTATCCGTTGAGGTCGGCGATCGCGATCGTGTTCGTCGCGGGGAAACGCAGGCACATTTCGTCCGCGATCTGGCCGAGATCCTTGTCCACCTTGTGGTCCCAGCCGGAGAAGTACTTGGGCGGCGAGAACGCCTGGACGCGCGTCACGTCGAAGAGCCGCCCGAGGAGCGCTATATCCTCCGGGGTGCGGATCTCGCGATACGCCGTCTGGCGGTAGAGCTCAGCCGGCACCCTCTCCATCACGTCGCTCATTCTGCCGGCGTAGCGCCGCGCCTCGGCGATCAGCGACGCCATGGGCGAACGGCTCTGGTCTCCGACCAGCTCCGCGAAGACGTCCTCCGCCATGAGCCGCAGGATCGCTGAGGACGTGGTGAAGCGCTGGGTCGTCGCGTCGAGCGCCGCGATGTGCCCGCCCGCCCCCTCGATCGCCTGCGCGTCGGAGTGCGCGATGTCGGAGAGGCTGTGCATCTGTTCCTGCACGGTCGCAACGCTGGCCGTCACCTCTTCGGCGATCGCCGCGTTCTCCTCCGACACCGCGGCGACGTTGCCGAGCTCCTTCGACGCTTCCGTGAGACGGCCCACCAGCGACGAGAAGGTCTTGCCGAGTTCAGAAACCTGACCGCGCGATCCCTGCAGGAGATCAACCATCGACTCGAGGGTCGACTGCGCGCCTTCGGCGGATGCCGCAACCTGCTGGGAGGTCTGCGCGAGGCTTGCGACGACGTGCGCGACATCGGCGATCGCGGCGTTGATCAGGCGCAGCCGCTCCCCGGTCTCGCTGACCTGCTGCTTCGACTGGTCGGCGAGCTTGCGCACCGCCTCCGCGACGACCGCAAACCCGCGCCCGTGCTCTCCGGCACGCGCCGCCTCGATCGAGGCGTTCAGCGAGAGGAGGTTCGTCTGCTCCGCGATGTCGAGGATGTTCTCCGAGATGTCGTTGATGCCCGCGGCCGCTTGCCGCAAGCTGCCGAGCTGGGTCTGCACGCGGGACATCGAGTCGGCGAAGCCCTGGACGGCCTGCAGCACGTCCCGCACGGCGCCGTGTCCCGCCTCGACCTGGCTCGTGCCGTCCGACATCCAGCGGATGAGTTCCTGCGACCTCGTCTGCGCGCCGCTCGCGTCCTGCGAGACGCTCTCCAGGAGCGTCAGCGCCGCGGCCGTCGAGTGGGACTGCTCCGCGGCTCCGTTCGAGACCTGGGAGAAGGCCTGCGAGAGGGTCGTCATGCTCTCCTCCACACGCCCCATCAGCCGCGGACGCTCCCCGGCGCGCTCGGTCATGTCCTGCGCCGCGCGCATCGTCGCCCGCAGGCGCTCGCGCATGTCGCGCGCGGCGTCGTTCAGCGTCGCCATCGAGCGGGCGATCGACCGCGCGATATTGGCGTGGTCCTTGGCCTCGACCGGCCGCTCGCCCTGGGCGGGTGCGGGGTCTGCGGTCTTCGCTCGCTCTGCCCTCGGCTGCCTGAGAAACACTGCATGTCCCCCTAGCGGTAGTGACGTTGCCACTTTCGGCTACTTTTCTCCAGTGTCCGCGAAATGCCTGCCCGCGGCCTGATGCGGTCGCCCCTCGCTACTTCCAAAACTGGGGCGGCTGGCCCGACACCTTCTCGCCGAGCACCGAGCCGCCGCGCGAGATGACATAGGTGAATGTCGCGCTGCCATGCGGCGCCCAAGCTTGGTAGAGCACCACAGTCCATGCCGCCTTCGCGCGAGCACTGCTCGGAATGAGCCGCAGGTCTGCAGCGGAAGGAGCTCGCAGATAGGTCGTGCATCTGCCGGGGATGAGATCGTTGCCGGCAAGGTGCACTCCGCCTGCCGGGATCTCACAGTTCTCCGCAGCTCCGGGAGCGCGGGGGAATCCGGTCTTTCGTACCAGACGATCGACATTGCGCCAGAATGCCGCGGGAATCTGCGCCCCGGACAGGTGGCTTCCCGCTGGCTGCCCACAGCCCGCCGAGATGAGCGCAAGCGCCACGACTGGCGCCATTCGTCTATGCATCGATCTGCCTCCGATGTCCGGGGCGCTTCCCTCTTCACCGAACACCGCCGGCGCGGGACCGTGATCCCCCGGCGGTCTTCGGCTCGCTGCGCACCGCGCGCATACACTATGTCAACTAGGTTCGAGGGAGGCGGCCCAATGTCCCGCAGTGACCCTCTGACAAGCGCCGCCGCACTGAGCGGCATATCCCGTGCGACACTCGGCCAGGCGCTCTCTTACACCCATGGACGGCCGATCGAGCGCGTCGTGCCGATCATCCACACCATCGCGGAGGAACTCGGCATCGATCCCGCCTTCGCCCTCGCCGAAGCGATCCTCGAGTCCGGCTGGGGAACGTCGGACTTCGCGCGCAGCCGCCACAACTGGTATGGCTACCAGGCCTATTACCAAGATTCCTCGCAGGCCAAGCGCTTCGCCTCGGACGAGGAGGGCATCCGCGCGGCGCTCGAGGCGATGGCGCGGAACTATTTCTCGCCGGGGGGCACCTACTACGCAGGCGGCGCCGGCGCGACGCTCGAGGGCTGGGCCCGCCACTGGATCGACGGCGGCGCGGAGAACTGGCAGCGCGGCGTGCGCACGCTCTTGCGCATCATCCAGGGGATCGCGGGCGCCACGGACGCGGAGTAGCAAAGCGCGAGTGCGCTCAGGTCCTGAGCCTCTGTCCAGCCCTGCGGAGAGGTGGTGCACCCAGTCCATGAGGCGCAGGCTCTGCTCCCACTCCGACGGCAGCGCCGCGAGTTCCGCCTCGAGTCCGGTCTCGGCCCTCAGCCGCGCCCGCAGTCCCTTGTCCGAAAGTCAGCGGTAGTGATCGAGCCAAGCGGATCTCTCCATGTGGCTGTACTCCAAGAGGCGGTAGTCATAGCGGCGGTTCAACGGACATCCTCCTCGCCGTTCGCGCTGGACGCCGCGGCGGGCATCGCCGCATCGCCTCCCGGATGATGACGTTTACTGCGCCGTGGCGCGATGCCGAGGCTCTCACGCGCGAAGAACGAGAGCCCCTGAGCGTAGCTGTCCTCGGCGCGAAAGGCGTCCCCCAGCACGAGGCGCCCCAGGGCCGCTCCGTCCTGGGCAGCGATCAGAAAGCGGGCGATGGCCGCAAGGGACAGCTTCGGCGTAAACTCGCCGCGGCGCACCCCTGCCTCCAGCACGGCCGTCAGCGCCCCGGTGAACGTCTCGAGGCGCTCCTTTGCCTGCGCACGGTAGGCGGGGTTCTGGCGCTCCTCGAGGTTGTACTCGAGCAGGGCCGTGATGAAGGCGACCGCCTCCTCGTCCGGCACGTCGTCCCGCGACGTCCAGACGACAACGAAGAGGGTCACGGGCTCCTCCCCGCGGGCAATCTCGTGCAGACGGGCAAGCGAGTGCGCGTCCCTGCGGGCGCGCACGGCCTCGAAGAGCTCCTGCTTACTTGAAAAATAGTCGTACAGCGATCCCCGGCTCACGCCGGCCTCGTCCATGACGTCCTGCAGACGCGCGCGCCGGTAGCCAAGGCGCAGGAAGACCCGCTCGGCGCACGCGAGCAGGTGCTCGCGGCGAGCTTCCTTATGGGCCGCCGACACCTTCGGCACCCGCCACCACCCCTTTACGCCCATAGCGTAGCACGAGCGCCGCCGTCCCGACCGCAAGGAGCAGCGCTGCGGAGAGGAGGAACTCGCGCTCCGGCCCGATCGCGGCGGAGAGCGCCCCGCCCAGCAGCGGTCCCCCGACGACGGCAAGACCGCCGAGGCTGCGCACGCTGCCCAAAACCCGACCGGTCCACTCCGACGGCACCTGCCTGCGCAGCGCGCTCTGCAGCGGAATGAAGGCCAGGGCTGCTCCAGCGCCGATCACGAGCACCGTGCCCGGCACGACAGCCTGCCAGCGCAGCGCGACGCAGAGAGCCTCGGCCGCGATGCCCGCGCCCATCGCGATCGCGCCAAACGGCATCGCACGCCCTGCCCCGTACTCGCGCCCGCGCAGGAAGAAGGCGGCTGTCCCAGCCATCCCTGCGCCGGACGCGGCCATGCAGAGTCCCAGGATCGCCGCTGCGTGGGGCTGCCCGCGCAATAGAACGATCAGCTGGGAGTCGACGAGGTTCACGCCGAAGAGGATCAGGGCGTAGAGCGCTACGAGCCTGCGCAGCGCAGGGGTCTTCGCAATGAGCGCCGCGCCCTCCTTCGCCGCCCGCAGGAGGGGCTCCCGGCGGGGCTCGGACGACTGCCCCGCCTTGCCCGTCTCCCGCAGGAAGAGCAGTAGGAGCGCCGCGAGCGCAAAGCTCGCGGCATCGACGTAGAACGGCGCGAGCGCCCCCAGGACCGCCGCGAGCAGGCCGCCAAGGGCAGGGGCGAGGAGCTTTGTGCCCTGGGAGATCGCCGTGCGCACCGCGACGGCCCGCTGCATCTGCGCGTCCGGCACGGCGTCCTTCAGCATGCCGGACTCCGCCGGCGAGAAGAGCGCCTCGGCCGCCCCGAGCAGCGCGAGCAGCGCATAGACCTCGTAGAGCGTCGCAGCCCGCGTGATCGCGAGCAGCAGGAGCGCGCAGGCGACATTCGAAAGCACCGCGAGCGCCTTGCGCGGCGCGCGGTCCGCGAGCGCGCCCGCCAGCGGGCCGAGCAGCATTCCGGGCACGAGGTTGCAGACGAGAGCAAACCCGACTGCGAACGGCGATGCGTGCCAGCGCAGGCCGACCAGCACGAAGAGTGCGAGCGAGAACAGCCAGTCCCCCACGTTCGAGCAGAGCTGGGCCGCGCTGAGCAGCAGGAACTGTCGGTTGCCGAGGAGGCCGAAATCCTTCGCCAGCCCGCCCACCCCACAAAACGACACACATGTCGCTTATAATAATGGCGACATGTGTGTCGTTTTTCAAGCAGCGGATCACTTCACCGGCATGAGCCCCGTTACCACGACGCGCGTCCCCTCATGCGGGCGGCTCTGCACCGTGACATGGCCCCCGGCGCGCCGTGCGCGTTCCTCGAGGTGCCGCCTGCCGTGGTGTCCGGGCGGCGACGGCTTCGCGGTATCGAACCCGACGCCGTCATCTTCGATCAGGAGCTGGTATTCGTCGCCGACCCGGCGCCAGGTGATGTCCACGCGGCTCGCGCGGGCGTGGCGCACGACGTTCGAGAGCGCTTCTTGCGTGAAGCGCACCAGCTGTTCCACTGCGTCGGGCGGCAGGAGGCTGTAGCTCAGGTCCGACGAATGCAGCCGCACCAGGTCGCCGATGCCGAGATCCCGCGCGATCTCCTGGATCGAAGCCATCAGCGGCCTCAACTCCGACTTGAGGTCGAGGACGTAGCGCCGGATGTCGTCCGTTGCCTCGCGCAGGCGCTCCGCCAGCTGGTTCACCGTCCGGTGCGCGCGGGTGTCATCCGGGAGGTCGCCGAGGATCGCGTCGAGTCCGAGCAGGACAGAGTAGATGGTCTGCAGCGTCCCGTCGTGGAGGTTCATCCCGATGCGCTGACGTTCCTCGACGACCGCGAGTCTCTCCACGTCGTCGTTCAGGCGCAGGTTCTTGATCAGCACCGCGGCGAGACCCGCGAGGAGTCCGAGGAGCTCCTCGTCCTCGCCGCTGAAGGGTTCTCCCCCCTGCTTGTCGGTCACGTAGAGGTGGCCCACCACTTCGCCCTGGAAGAGCATCGGCATGCCGAGGAACGTCTTCATCCTGGGGTGCCCCACGGGCCAGCCGTGGAAGTGCGGGTGCCGGGAGATGTCGTCGACGCGCAGCGGGCGCCGGCTGCGGATCACCTCGCCGAGCAGGCCGCGCCCGCGCGGCAGGGAACCCATCCGCTTCATCTCGTCTGGCGTCAGTCCGTCCGCGATGAACTGCGAGATCGACTCGTCGGGCTGCAAGACCGCCAGCGCGCCGTAGCGCGCCTGCGTAATCTCGCGGCTCAGCGAGACGACCCGCTGCAGCATCTCCTGCACCGTGCGCACGCCTGCGATGGCGGTCATGCCGTTATAGAGCTGCTTGAGGCGATCGCGGAACATCTCCAGCCGGTCGCTAGCGTTCAGGGTGCTGCCGATCTGGCGGAAATGCGCGAGCACAGCCTGGCCCATGCGCGGATCCCAAACGACACCGCCCGCATGGATGCTGCGGATGGCATCCAGGATGTCGCGGCCGCGCGCCTGTTTCACGAGAAAGCCGGACGCCCCGACGGTCAGGGCCCGAAAGAGCAGTGTCTCGTCGGTCGAACCGGTCAGCATGAGGACGCGGACGTCGGCGAATTCCCGATGCACCCAGGCGCAGAGGTCGAGGCCGGACTCCCCTTTGAGCCTGCTGTCCATCACCACGACGTCGGGCAGGAGCGCCGCGATCTTCGCCTGAGCATCTGCGATGGAGCGCGCCTCGCCGGTCCAGATGAGATCCTCCTGGTCCGCGACGATCTGCGAGAGTCCTTCCAGCACTCCCGGGTGGTCGTCGACACCGAATACGCGAATCGGGTCCCGGGGACCGCCAGAGCCGGACCGCCGCGTCGCTTCCGGCACGGTGGACTCCTCCTCTGCAGCATCCGGACTGCCGGATTTTCCTTATACATTATCATGGGACTCACCATTATGGGTGTTGCCGTCGGATGTTGCATAGTCGGTACGGCAAACGGGAGACTGTTTCGCCGCGGAGCGGATGGTCCCAAGCTGCTGCCTATCGCTGCGTGAAGGCGAGGACGTTGCGGCCCCCGGCCCGGATTGCAATCACCCGGCGAAGCGGCGTGTCAGGACGCAGGAGCCTGCAGACCGAATACGAGACGTCCTGCGATATCAAGATCTTGCCTGGGCCGCACCGTACATCCCGATCCGGCACAGTGTTCGCCGAAACGAGGTAGGTTCGTCCGTGCCATGCAAGAGCGCTGCCCGGCGGGATCGTCGCCGCAGCGCCGCACGCACCGCAGAGCAGAAGCGGCATCGCCGCAGCGAGCGCTAGACGTCTTCCCATCCCCACCTTCTACTCCCCCCCACACGAAGACGCAGGTGAGCCACTCGCTGCAATTGGCCTCGGCCGCAGCCAAGCAGTGAGCCCGCCGGCGTCGAGCGTCCCACCCCTGGCCCGCCGCCCCGTCGAGCTCAATGCGTCACTGGCTTGAAAACTCCTTCAAGGCGCACCTACCCCCAGCAGCTGCGCGTACCTGGCGTGCAGTTCGCGCCAGCCGTACCGCACGGCATTTTGGCCGACCATGACGGCATCTCCCTGCCGCCCAGCGTCCCGGCGAGCCCCTCGAGGCAGAGGTGCCGGCCGGCGGCGCAGGACGGAGCCTCGGGCAAAAAAGCAGGCCCCCCGGTATCACCGGGAGGCCTGGACCTCTCCTTACGCGTCTAGTTCTTCTTCGTCCTCCGCGGGTTCGTCCTGCGGCAGGACGTAGGCCGCCGGCACCGGGCGGAGCGGTCGAAGGAGCCAGCGTGGCCTGCGCAGACCCTGCGCGCCTGCCGGCTTCGCGAGCCGCAGCCAGTCCTTGTAGACGGCGTGGGCCCGGTCGAGATCGACGTAGATGTCGCCGAGCGCGTCACCCGGCTGCGCCTTCGAGACCGTCACCGCCTGGTGCCAGGCGTGGGAACCCGAGACGGGGTCCGGGTGCACCGGGAAAATGAGGTTCTGGTGCACTCCCGAGTCCTCCCACCAGATCCGCTCCGTATCCCGGTCCGCGCTGCGGAAGGGCTTGACCCCGCGCTTTCTGCGCATCATCCACTTCCCTGGCTCCTTCTCCTCGAGGGAGACGACGGCGGAGGTCCAGCCGTTGCCCCCCATGCCCTCTAGGCGCCAGCGTCCTAGGTGGTGCGAGCACGCGACGATCCCCGGCTTCATGCCCTCCGTGATCCAGACCCGGTTCACGAAGTAGCCGGTCTTGGACTCGACCCGCACGAGGTCGCCGAGCGAGAGCCCGAGGCGCTGCGCGTCGCTCGGGTGCATCCAGACGGGGTTGCCGTGGGAGATCTCGTTGAGCCACTTCGCGTTGCCCGACCTCGTGTGCACGAGCGTCGGTAGGCGGAACGTCGAGACGAGGACGAACTGGCCCTCGCCGAGGTTCTGCTGGCGGACGTGGCTCGGAATGTAGGTCGGAATGGCGTAGATGCCCCAGCCCCAGTCCCGCAGCGTCGGGGAGTAGAACTCGAGCTTGCCCGAAGGCGTCGGGAAGCCGCGCAGGGGCCTCCCGTCCACCATCACCCCGACGGGCCGCCCGAGCTCCGTCGGCGGGGGCGCCGGCATGGGCTTCACGTCGAGCCGCGGCGCGGGCGGCGCGGACGTGTAGATCCGCCCCGTCCCCTCCTCCACCAGGGCGCTGTGCAGATCCGCCTCCGGCACCGGCTCGAGGTGCTGGGTGTAGGCGCTCTCGCGCACGACGAACGCGGAGTAGCGGCGCATGTACTGCAGCGGCGTGAGGCCCTCCTTCGCCGCGGCCTCGGGCAGACCCGGCACGCTGTGCTCGAAGATCCAGCGGTAGTACTCCTCGACCGTGATCTTCTCGCCCGGGCGGTACGGCGACTCGAAGTTGCGCCGGATGCCCATGCTCCCGTCGGGGTCGATCCGCCAGGAGAGCTCTATCCAGAACTCGTTCTCCTCCCACACTTCGCCCGGGTTCGTCTCGTAGGTGAGCTTCGCGTCCTCCCCGATCCGCTCGCTGTAGGCGCGCAGCACCGGCTGGCGGAAGGCGATCCACTGCGATCCGTGCGTCTCGTAGGAGATGAGGTCGTGGCGCTCCGGCGCGAGGCCCATCGGCAGCACGTAGTCGGCGAACTGCGCCGTCTCGCTCCAGGTCGGGCTGAGGCAGACGTGCAGGCCGATCTTCTCCGGGTCCTTGAACTGCTCGATCCAGGTGAGGCCGTCCGGGTTCGTCCAGACGGGGTTGTACACGCGCGAGAAGTAGACCTCGAGCCGGCCGCGCCCCTCCTTGAGGAAGTGCGGCAGGAGGAAGCTCATCTCGTTGTGCGCGAGCGGGTACTCGCGCGGCCAGGTGAGTTCGTTCCAGCCCTTCACGGGCGGCGGCTCGACGGGCGGGTGCGGCACGTACTTCGCCCACGCGTTCGGCATCGTGCCGCCCTTCGTCCCGACGGAGCCAGTCAGGACGTTCAGGAAGAAGAGCGCGCGGGCGACCATCCAGCCGCCCAGGTTGCCCGCGGCGGCGGAGCGCCAGATGTGCGCCGAAAAGCGGCTGCCCGCCTTCGCCACCTCCTCCGCGACCTCGCGGATCTGCTGGGCGGCGATGCCGCTCTCGCGCTCCGCGAACTCGGGCGTGTAGCGGGCGTAGGTGGTCCTCAGGATCTCGATGAAGCGGTCGAACGTCTCGGGCTCCTGTGGGTGCTCATCGCGCAGAAACTGCTGCCAGTTGACCCAGCTCTCGACGAACTGCCGGTCGTAGAGGTCCTCCTGCAGCAGGATGTTCGCGATCGCGAGCAGGATCGCGGCCTCGGAGCCCGGCCAGGCCGGCATCCACCAGTTGGCGTGCGAGGCCGTGTTCGAGAGGCGTGGGTCGATCACCGCGATCTTGGCGCCGTGCATCTTCGCCTCAATGATGCGCTGCGCGTGCGGGTTGAAGTAGTGGCCGGTCTCCAGGTGCGAGGAGAGGAGCAGGATGAAGCGCGCATTCGCGAAGTCCGGCGCCGGCCGGTCGATGCCCATCCAGAAGGCGTAGCCGGTGCGCGCGCCCGACGAGCAGATGTTCGTGTGGCTGTTGTGGCCGTCGACGCCCCAGGCCGCCAGCACCCGCTCCGTGAAGCCGTCCTCGCCGGGGCGGCCGACGTGGTACATGATCTCCTGGTTGCGCTCCTCCTGGATCGCCGTGCGGATCCGCCCCGCGATGTCGTCGAGCGCCTCGTCCCACGAGACCCGCTCGAAGCCGCCCTCGCCGCGTCCGCCGATGCGCCGCAGCGGGTGCAGGATGCGCTCGGGATCCTTGATCTGGTTGATCGTCGCGGGACCCTTCGCGCAGTTGCGCCCGCGGCTCGCCGGGTGGGCCGGGTTGCCGACGAACTTGCGGATCTCCCGCGTTTCCTTGTCGACGTATGCCAGGAGACCGCATGCCGCCTCGCAGTTGAAGCAGATGGTCGGCACGAGCGCGTAGCGGCGCTCCACCTTCTGCGGCCAGGCCTGCGCATCGTATTCCATGTAGTCGTCCCACTGCTCCGGCATCGGGTAGGCGCTGAAGCCCCCCGTCTGGTCCGGGGTGAAGGGCGGCTCCCAGACGTGCGAATCGGACATCGTATCGCCTCCCTTACGTTAGCGGAACGATCTGGCCGGCCTGCACCCAGACGTGTTCGTAGGCCGCGAGGCCCGCGAGCGCGAAGACGGCCGCGAGCGGCAGGAGAGCCGTCCCGTGCGCGAGGATCGCGACGGCGGCGAGCAGGAGCGGCAGCGCGAGTCCGACGATGACCGCTGCTCCCCAGAACGTGCGCCGCAGGGGTCCGTGGGTGACGGCGTGGGCAGCGAGCGACACCTCGCGCGTGCTGTGCGGCAGCACCATCTCCGCGGCCGTGATCAGACCGTGCAGCAGGAGCAGGGCGAAAAAGCCGTCCGCGAGCGGCCCCTCGAGGGCCGTAAGGTGCAGGAGATATGCCTCGATCGCCCCGAGCGCCGCGCCGGCGACGCCGGCCTGCACGAGGAGGTGCCAGAAGACGAGGGGGTTCTGCCAGAAGTCGCGGCCCTGCGCCTGTCCGAAGAGGAAGGCGCTGTACGCGGCCGCCGCCGCCCCCAGCAGCACGAGGAGGAGCGGGAAGACGGGCCCCTTCGGCACGCCCAGGAAGATCCCGAGCGCGAGCCACACGGTCGCGACAAGGCCGAAGGCCGTGAGGATGTAGCCGCCCCAGACGAGCCAGGACGTCAGGTGCGGGCGCAGGAGAAGGCGCCAGAAGCGCTCCGGGCGCTTCAGGTCGCCGACGAGCAGCAGCAGCGTGAGGCCGAGGAAGACGAGCGCGATCAGCGGGTTCACAACGCCCGTCAGGCTCGCGGGGGCCTGCGCCCCGAGCAGCGCCGCGAGTCCCGCGAGGATCGCCGCGCCCGCCGAGACCGACTTCGTCCAGAGGTAGGCCGAGACCATCCAGCCCCACGGACGGCGCTCGTGCGGGGCGTCGTAGACCTTCACCGCCTGGGCGCGGTCGCGCACCTGCTCGCGCGGCACGACGGGCGTGTAGTCGGGCTGTTCCGCCCACATGTACGCCCCGACCGAGGCCGCCATCGCGGGATTCAAGGTCGCCTCGTCGGCGCCGATGTAGAAGACGTTCGGCCGCGTGCCCTGCTCGGGCTTGCGCACCTGTACGGGCTCGCGCGCGAGGAGCTGCGCGATCAGGCTTGACTGGTCGTCGAGGTCGCCCGTGACGATGGCCTCCTCCGGGCAGACGACGACGCAGGCCGGCAAGAGGCCCTCCTCCACGCGATGGGCGCAGAAGTTGCACTTCGCGGCGGTGTGCTCGTTCGGGTCGATGTAGATCGCGTCGTACGGACAGGCCTCCATGCAGGCCTTGCAGCCGATGCACTTGGAATTATCGAAATCGACGATGCCATTCTCGCGTTTGAAGAGCGCGCCCGTCGGACAGATGGCGACGCAGGGAGCGTTCTCGCAGTGGTTGCAGCGGTTGACCTGAAAAAAGCGGCGCGTATTCGGGAACTGGCCGCGTTCGACGTACTGGACCCACGTGCGGTTCACGCCCAGCGGCACGTCGTGTTCGGCCTTGCAGGCGACGGTGCACGCGTGGCAGCCGATGCATTTGCGCTGGTCGATGAGAAAGCCAAGGCGCACCCGAAAATGCCTCCCCCCGGGTAATCCTGAGGACCATTCTAGGGTTCGGGCCGGGGCTGCGGCGTTTCGAGTATCGCAACGGCCGTTTGTTCATTGGGTCACAAAGGGAGGCGACGCAGTGGGCGGCGCCGGCGGTTTGGGGCGCCGCAAGATGCGTTCGGAGCGTCGGCTGTGCCGGGGCCGCTCCCCGGCACAGCCGTTCCGACAGGGGACGGCAAAGCCCTGCCCGGTTTGCATGCGACCTCGGGTGGAGGTTGCGATGGCTCTTCCGTTTAGCAATAATTGGTGCGTGGCTCCAGAGGAGTGTGATGCACGTGCGTGATCCAGGGAGCACCAAGATGAGATCGCACTTGGCTCTCGCAACTCTTTTCGCGGCGCTGGCGCTCGCTGGCTGCGGCGCAGCGAACCGCAGCAGCCAGCCAATACACATTTGGAAGCAGTTCAACGAAACATCTGCAGCCTATATTCCGCCAAAGCTCATGTCATCAATCCCTGCGTCCCTCGGGTTTCTTTTGCCCAGCGTCCCGCATTACGAGTGCCGCGGCGCCTATACGCCGGCGCAGCGCGCACCGTTTACGCCGAACCTCTCGCCGTCGCAAATGGGTCTGCCCTTTTGGCAGCTCTTGGTGCAGTGCGTCAACCCAACCCTCCATCTGCACCTGCCCAAGGGACGGATGCAGGCCGGCATGGTCTGGGTGAACGAAATGCCCGGAAACCCATCGGCAACACTTCGACACGCGATGGGCGCGACGCAAGGCTTGACCGGCATCCATCTCACAGCCCTCGGCCACCTTCGCGTCGGCGAGGGCCACCTCGTGTTTGGCGGTTACCATGACAATATTGTCTGGTTCACCCGCGGCAAGACGACATGGATCTCAAACGGCAAGCGAGCGACGGCTCCCGTGCTCGTGTACATCACGGGGCGCGCGGTGCCAGTGGCTTTGCTGCAGGAGTTCGCAAAGAGCATGCGTCCTGCGTCAGGCGGCGCTTGAGGGGCCGTGGCCCGCGTCGCCGCGGCTGCCAGAGCCCGCGCTGACTGCGCAATCTCGTCGTCCGGCAGTCGCGGGCTCATGTCGCGAGGTCGAGGCTGTGCGCCGACTGCTGCAAGAACTGGTAGCAGACCTGCGCCGCGGCGGACGCGAATGCTTCCGAGCGGTGCACGAGCAGAAACCAGCGCCGCAGGCGCAGGCCCGCGACCGGCCGCACCACGAGTGTGCCGGCCGCAGCCTCCCGCTCGACCGCGCGCGCCGACAGGAAGGCGACCGCGCGCCCTCCCTCGATCCAGCGCTTGATCGCCTCTGTGCTCCCTACCTCCACGCTCGCGAAGCGCGCGAGTTGTTCCTCCCCGATTTCCGCGGAGAGCGCCGCGCGCGTTCCCGAACCGCGTTCGCGGATGACGAGCGGCGTCGTCTCAAGGTCCTCGTAGCGGACGACCTCTTGGAGCGCCAGACGATGCGCCGGATGCATCGCGAGCAACAAGGTGTCTTCCATCCAGCGCTGGCGCGAGAGACGCCCGACGTCAGGGGTCTCGACGAGGCCGAAATCGAGGTGGCTGCGCTCAACGCCCGAGACGACCGCGTGGCTGTTCGCGATCTCGAGGCGCACCACGACCTGCGGATAGACTTCGTGGAAGCTCTCCAGCAGCGCCGGCAGCACGTAGCTCCCGACCGTCTGCGACGCGCCGATGGCGATGCCGCCCTCCCTGCGGCCGGCCATCTGACCGGCGAGGGTGCTTACCTCCC
>JAKAPV010000005.1:25402-26695 GCA_021806845.1 Bacillota bacterium
GATCTCACCCCGAGTGTGCCGGCCGCAGCCTCCCGCCCGACCGCGCGCGACGATCGCCTGATAATGCGGCAAGAGCGCCTCTGCGGCCGGCGTGAGCGAGATCTCCGGCTCCCGGTTGAGTAGCCGCAGGCCGCACTCGTCCTCGAGCGCCTTGAGCCGCACGCTGATCGCCGAAGGCGAGATATGCAGAAGCCGCGCGGCGCGTGCGAAGTTGTGCTCGCGTGCGATGGTGACAAACGCCTCGCAGGCGTCTAGGTTCATGCGACCTCCCCCTGTCGCCGACCAAGACGGGAAAACCGCGTCAGCGGCAAGGATCGCCGGCGACGCGCGCTATGTTGTCCGCAAGCATTCGCAAGCTCCGCATGGCAATCCTCCTTGAGCGCACGTCGTCGCGGCGCAAGCAGAAGGTGCTGACGCCCTTTCGGGCGAATCTGCGCCGATACATTGCCGTCGTCGAACAAGCTCTCGGTGGAGATGTTGCGAATGGACAGGATACGCGGGATCCGCGCTGCGCTCGCCCAAGAGGGCGGGCAGTCGCTCGTCGAGTACGTGCTGGTGATCCTGCTCATCGCGGTCGCGGTCGTCGCGACGCTCGGAGCCTTTGGCGGCGGATTGCAGAATCTCTTCCAGACGATCCTCCGAGCCACCGGCTTTTAGGCCGTCGCTCGCCTCCGAGCCACGTACGCCAGCGCAAGTCCCCGCGGGCCTTTGGCCTGCGGGGACTTGCGCTCGCTATGGCATGGGTCTGGCAAGCGCCCTCAGCGTCCGCCCTGTCGGCTGGCGGTCCTGGCGCTCGCCATAGACGAAGGGCTCTGCGTCGCCGACGCTTGCAGGCTTTGCCGGCGCTGGTGACCGCAGGGCTGATCTCGGTTCAGGGGCTCTCGTTCCCTTTCGCCTCTTGCGTCGCGCCCTGCGCGCGCACTTCCTGCGCGGCCGCCACCATGTTGCGCAGCGACGCCACCACCTCTTCGAACCGGCGCGTCTTCAGCCCGCAGTCCGGGTTGACCCAGACCTTGTCCGCCCCCAGTACCGAGACGGCCCCGCGCAGCGCGCTCGACATCTCGCCCGCCGACGGGATCCTCGGGGAGTGGATGTCGTAGACGCCGGGTCCGATCTGGTTCGGGTAGTCGAAGGCCGAAAACGCCTCGAGGAGCTCCATGCCGGAGCGCGCCGCCTCGATCGAGATCACGTCGGCGTCCAGTGCCGCGATCGCGGGGACGATGTCGTTGAACTCGGAATAGCACATGTGGCTGTGGATCTGCGTCTCGTCCTTGACGCCGGACGTCGCCAAGC
>JAKAPV010000006.1 GCA_021806845.1 Bacillota bacterium
TGAAGGATACCGCACAGCGTTGAAATCTCAGATGAAGAGGGCGAAACAGTGGCGCGAGGCCTGAGAATTGGTACACAAGACCTGCGGGGCGTCATGGCATACCCACCGACCCCCTCCTTACCGAACGCCGGGGAGCTTCAGTCTCGTGAAACCGTAAATGTCGACGAGGCAGCGCGGATGATCCGTGCCCTCTTGGAGTCCGGTGTGGACAGCATTGCCACCAATGGGACCCTTGGCGAGATGGCCACCCTCACCCTGGAGGAGTGGAAGGCGTTCAGCCAGGTCGTCGCCGAGACCGTCCGTGCGCACAACCCGGACTTCCCGCTCTTCATCGGTGCTACGACACTAAACACGCGAGACACCATTGATCACATACGCTACCTGCGCGACCTCGGAGTGCCCGGCGTCCTCTTGGGGCGGCCGATGTGGACGGAGATGACTGCTTCCACCATGATTCGCTTCTACCGGGAAGTGGCCGAGGCCGTGCCCGACATGGCCATCTGCGTCTATGACAACACAGCTGCCTTCCGCGGCGTGATCCCCACGAGCGTCTATACTGCCCTGGCGGAGATTCCACAGGTGGTGGCCGTCAAGTACGCCGGCGGAGCGGCCATCGGCTTCCGATACCACAACGATCTTCGGGCGGTGAAGGGGCGGATCCGCCTTTTGCCGATCGAGTGTATCTGGCACTTCGCGTACAGCTTGTACGGGGAAGAGGTGCCCGGCTGCTGGAGCACGACCGCGACCTGCGGCCCCGAGCCCGTCCTCCACCTCCGAGACATGCTCTTCCAAGGGAACATGGAGGAGGCGCGCTGGATCGCCGAGCGCATTCTGTGGGCACACGAGACGTTCCTCGTAGGGCGAGACTTCCCGGAGTTTGCCCGCTACAACATCCAGCTCGAGCGCTTGCGGTATCAGGCGGCGGGGTACATCCAGCCGGGGCCCTCTCGTCCTCCGTATGTGATGGAATTGCTGCCTGAGGAATATCGGGAGGATACGTTGGAACATGTCCGCCGGTGGCGCCAGCTCGTCGATGAGGTGGAAGGCCGCAAGACCGCGGGCTAGCCTTTGGTGGCATTGTGCGCAGCGAACGAAAGGGGGACTGGGCATGCAGCCTACCAACGCGACCGGCGTGCCGGACTTTCTAGAGCGCATGCGGGAGACGTTGCCGGAAGGGCGCGTCCCGGCAAAGATCTTCAACGATCCCAACGTGTATGCCCTAGAAAGGGAGCGCGTGTTTTCCCGCGCTTGGGCCTTTCTCGCCCACGAGTCGGAGATTCCCCATCCCGGTGACTACGTGCTCCGCTGGATCACCGACAATTCCGTCATTGTCATCCGGGACGAGCACGGACAGATCCACGCCCACCTCAACCGCTGCACTCACCGCGGAAACCAGGTGTGCAAGGCGGAAATGGGCAACGCCTCCCACTTCCGCTGCTCCTACCACGGCTGGACGTTCAAGAACACGGGCGAACTGATGGGCGTCCCCTACTACCGCGAGGTATACAAGGAAAGCCTCAATCGGTCGGAGTGGGGGTTGCGGGCCGTTCGGGTCGAGACGTATGCGGGTCTCGTCTTCGGCACGCTCGACCCCGATGCCGAGACCCTGCAGGAGTACCTCGGCGGGTTTCAGTTCTACCTGGACTTCTTCCTCAAGCCCGGCCCCGGCGGCACCGAAGTCTACGGGCCGCCGGAGCGCTGGATTGCGGACGCCGACTGGAAGATTTGCGCCGAGAACTTTGGCGGCGACGGCTACCACACGCCGGTAACCCACCAGTTCGGCTTCCATCTGGGCTTCTACCCCTCCTCGGGAACGACCCACTTCATGGGCTACGCCGTGCACATGCCCGGCCGCGGCCACACCATCGGCATCGGCCACACGCCGGGGTTGCCCCCGTTTTCGGGCTTTCCCCAGGAAGTGGTCGACGGCATGCACGCCACCCTCTCACCGGAGCAGATCGCGGTCTTCAAGGATGCCCGCATGGCCGTGGGCACGGTGTTCCCGAACCTGTCCTTCTTGACGCAGCCGTTCAGCCTAACGCCCAAGCAGACGGGTGTGAAGTTCTGCACCATGCGGCTCTGGCATCCGCGTGGTCCGGGACAGATCGAAATGTTCAGCTGGTGTCTTGTCCCGAAGGACGCCCCGCAGTCGGTGAAGGACGAACTGTACCGGGTCTACAACCTGGCGTTTGGACCTGCCGGCACCTTCGAGCAAGACGACTTCGAGAACTGGACGAACCTCTCGCGGCAAAACGGAGGCAGCACGGCGGCGGATTTCGACCTTGCCTACTTTCAGGGGCTGGATTGGGAGCCCCTGCAGGACTTCCCAGGGCCCGGCCATGCCTTCACCCCCTACGTCACCGAGATCGGGTTCCGCAACTTGTGGGGGACGTGGTTGAACTACATGCTGACGCCTGTCGGGCAGCAGGTGGACCGAAGCCGCGTTCCCCCAGCCTTCCATCCGGTAGACGCTAAGGGGCAGCCCTGAGCGGGGTCTGGGTGGGGGGCTTCGAGGTGCAGAGATACGAGGAACGGAGGGGTTGACGCCATGGAAGGCAGTCGTCAGCCGGGTACTCCCCCCGCAGTGGGGCATACGTACGTGCCGATCCCGATCCGGATGTCGATCGAGGACTTCCTCTACTACGAGGCGGGAGTCCTCGACGACCAGGCCTACGAAGCTTGGCTCGAGCTCTTTACGGAAGACATGCGCTACGAAGTCCCGGTGCGGGTGACGCGCGAGAGAAACGCCGAGTGGGACGTCTCGCCGACCGCGCGCATTATCCACGACTCCAAAGACATGCTGAGGGTGCGCATCTCCCGGCTGAAGACCGAGTATGCGTGGGCGGAAGACCCGCCCTCGCGCACCCGGCACTTCCTCTCCAACGTCCAGGTGCTGCCGGGCGAGAACGACGGTGAGTACCAGGTGCGCTACAATCTCTTGATCTACCGCAGCCGCGGCGAGTTGCCCCGCTACGATCTCCTTTCCGGCAAGCGCAGGGACGTGCTGCGCGAGACGCCGGACGGATGGCGCATCGCCTCACGGGAAGTGATCCTCGACCAGAGCGTCTTGGCCGTCCACAACCTCTCCTTCTTTCTCTAGGCCTGCACGTGGGTGTCGTCCCTCGAGGCGAAAGGAGCTTGCCGATGCGCGGATACGAAGAGAGCACCTCCGAAGGGGAGCCCGAGACCATCGGTGAACCGGTGATCATTGCCAACGAGTTTGCTGAGGTCGAGGTGCGCAAGGTCCGGACCCGGAACGGCATCCGGCTCGAGATCCGGTCGCCCAAGTTGGGGTACCGAGTGCGACTTGACGCCCTTGAACTCGAGGCGTTGAGCTGGCAGCCGGTGGAGACGTTTTCGCGGATGTTGGAAACGCCATGGGGACCGGCGTGATGGCCAAAAGGGCTTCGCAGAAGGCATAGGTACTTGGCATGCCGCTTACCCCCGGACCGCAGTGGAAGGCGATAACGATCAAGGAGGCGAGGCATGAACAGCCTAGAACGCCTAGTCCTCAGAAAGCGCTGGGTGGTGATCGATGAGACGCACCTCGCCGCCGGGGCGGCCGACGCGGGCGGTGTGCTCCGCAGGGTGGCCGTCTGCGCGGTGGTGGAAAACCCCTTGGCGGGCCAGGGCTACGTGGAGGATCTCTCGCCGCTGGTCCAAGGGTCGCGTGCCCTCGGCCATGAGCTCGGCAAGCTGGCGCAAAGCCTTCTGGGAGCGCCCGTGGAGAGCTACGGGAAGGCGGCCGTCGTCGGCACCGACGGGGAGCAGGAGCACGCCAACGCGTGCCTCACCTCGGCGTTCGGCGATCCCCTGCGCGAGGCCGTCGGCGGAGGCAAAGCCTGGATCACCTCCACCACCAAACTGGGTGCACCTGGAACGGCGATCGACGTGCCGCTGGCCTTCAAGGATGAGATCTGGGTGCGCAGCCACTACGACGCGATCGAGGTGCGCGTACCGGATGCCCCGTTGCCGGGGGAGATCGTGGTGATCGTGGCTGTCGCGAACCGCAGCCGGATCCACGCTCGGCTGGGTGGCATGACGAAGGAAGAGGCTCTCGCCCGCCTGTCGTAGGAGTGCCCGCGGATGCGCAAACCGCGGTGCGGACCCTCTCTGCCCACAGTTCCGACGTGCCGCAGTTCCCACAGCAGGCGGCGTCGCGAGGGGCGGATGTCGACGCACGCCATCACAAGTTCGGGAAGGAGAAGTGCCGTGGCCACATCGGTACGGGTGGAGGTCCAAGCACCCTCAGCCAGCATCACGTTGCATGGTGAGGAAGGGAACGTCTTGACCTCGCCCACGTTTTCAGAGCTCGCCCGCACCCTGCGAGAACTCGCGAGCGACCGCACGCTGCGCGTGCTGAGACTGCAGGCGGCCGGCCCAGACTTCAGCCTCGGCCGTCGTGGGGCCGCCGCCGGAAAGGGCGCAGAAGCCTTCCAGGAGGAGTTCCGGCTGGTGCAGGCGTGCAACGAGGCGCTGGCGGAATTCCCTGGCATCACCGTCGCCGCAGTGCAGGGGCGAGCCTTCGGCGCGGGCTTGAGCCTCGCCGGGCGCTGCGACGTGGTGCTGGCGGCGGAGGACGCGCGCCTGAGCTTTCCCGAGATCCCCCAAGGCATCGCGCCGACCATTGTGCTTTCGTACTTCGGCAAGAAGCTGCCGGCAAAGCCGCTGATCCACATGCTCCTCACTGGGCGGGAGATCGACGCCAATGAAGCGCAGCGCGTCGGCCTGGTGAGCGAGGTCGTCCCGGCAAGCGAGCTAGGCGAGCGCAGCGAGGCGTTCTGCACGCACGTCGCCCACCTCGATGAGCACGTGCTCAGGCTGTGCAAGGGCTTCCTGGGGAGCCTTGAACGCATGACCGGGGAAGACGCCGCAGCGTATGGAATCGCGCTCTTGTCCATCGCGATGGAACGAAAGGAGCAGGGATGAACGCGGGGCCCGTGGGCTGGGACGACGGCCTGATCCGGGGAAGGGCTTCGCGGTCGCCCGTGCGCTTCGCGCACGGCGGTGAGGACACCGGGGAGCGCCCCCGCAGGTGCGAGGAGCATCCCGCGAACTAGTAGCTGATCGCAGACAAGGTGTGGAGGTGCTGACCATGCCCATCACCGGGCTGGCCCATGCCATGCTCCGTGTACCCGATCTCGACGCCGCCGTCGCATTCCACCTCGACGTTCTGGGGCTGGTCGAGGTTTCTAGGACCCCCGAGGCCGTATACCTCAGTTCCGGCGTGGACGGCCAGTACGACCTCGCTCTCACCCGGGGTGGAACCGGCGTGGACCACTTCACCTTTCAGGTCGAGGATGCGGAGGATCTCGCCTACTATGCACAGCGCCTGCGCCACGAGAACGTGGAGGTGGCGCAGAGGCGAGACGCGGCGCCGGGGGAGAGCCAGGCGATCCGCTTTTCGCTCCCTTCCGGCCATATCATGGAGCTGGCCGTGATCGTCCCCGATCCGTCCTACCCCTACTCCTACCCGCATCCCTCGGTTCCTGCCCACAGGCATCTCCAGGGTATCTCCCCGCGGGATCTCGATCACATCACACTGCGCGTGCCGGACGTCGACCTTCTGGCCGCATTCCTCACCCACGTGCTGGACTTTCGGGTCTCCGATGCCCGGCGGACGGCCGACGGGGCGTGGCGTGCGGCCTGGCTGCATGCGAGCGACCAGCACCATGATCTGGCCATGATGCGGGGATCCGAGGCGGAGACCCTCGATCACCTGGCGTGGCTGGTGGACGGGATCGAGCACATGAAGAGGGCCGCGGACCTCTTGGCGCAGGTGGGCGTACGCACCGAAGTGGGGCCCGGACGACATAGCATCGGCGGCAACCTCTTCCTCTACTTCTGGACGCCGGACGGCAATCGCTACGAACTCTCGGCGGAGATGGCCAAGATCCTAAACCCGAAGGCCGAGCCGAAGGTCTGGGGGGATGCTCCGGGACTCTTCTCGCCCTGGGGCATCGTCCCGCCGGAATCCTTTGCGCGAGGTTCCTAGGCCGGACAGCGAGAGCAGGTCCATTCGCAGACCGAAGGAGGAGTGATCCTTGGACCAGATCGGGAGGTCCGTCAGGCGGGAGGAGGACAGGCGCCTCACCACAGGTCGGGGGCGTTACGTGTCCGACATTGTCGAGGGGAACATGGTCCAATTGGCCTTTGTGCGGTCCTCGCGTGCGCACGCGCGCATTACGGGCCTCGACTTCACGAAGGCCCAAAGCATGCCGGGAGTGGTGGGCATCTTCGGCCCCAAGGACATGGGGGAGGCGATCAAGCCCCTGTCGTTCGGCCCGCCGCCCGAGTCCGCGATGGAACCCACGATGCCCTGCCCGCTCGCGGACGGGGTGGTCCGGCACGTGGGGGAACCCGTCGCCGTGGTCGTCGCGGACAACCGGTACATCGCCGAAGCCGCGGCGGACGCCTGTGAAGTCGAATATGAAACCCTTCCCGCGGTTGCCGACGTCCAGGAGGCACGCAAGAACCAGGTGCTGGTCTATCCCGAGCGGGGGACGAACGTGGCCGCCGTCGTGACCCGCAAGACGGGAGACGGGGAGGCGGCCCTGAAAAGGGCGGCGCACATAGTCCAGGAGACCTTCACGATCCCCAGGGTCGTCGGGCATCCCATGGAGCCCCGGGCGGTGGTCGCGTCCTTCGATCCCGTGACGGGGCGGCTCACCGTGGAGGCCGCGACGCAGGGCGCCCACACCGTCAAGATGGGCCTCGCCGCTGTCCTCGATCTGGCTCCGGAGAAGATTCGCGTGGTCGTACCGGACGTCGGGGGCGGCTTCGGGGTTAAGAACCGCATCTACTCGGAGGACGCGGTGGCTGCTTGGCTCGCCATCCGCCTCGGTCGGCCGGTGAAGTGGGCGGGCGATCGGCTGGAGGAGTTCCTCGCGACCAACCAGGGGCGGGATCAGGTCCACACGGCCTCTCTGGGCGTCGACGAGGAGGGGCGCATCGTCGCGCTTGCGGACCATTTTCTTCAGAACGTCGGAGCCTACACCCCGGAGCCCCTCATCGTGCCGGCCCAGACGGCCACCTGCTTGCCCGGCCCCTACCGCCTGCCGAATTTCGAGGCCACTGTGGAGGTGGTCTTCACCCACACGCCGGCCTGCGCACCCTATCGGGGCGCCGGCCAGCCCGAGGCCACCTTCGTCATGGAGCGGCTGCTGGACCGGGCGGCCGACGCGGTGGGCATCGGCCGGGATGAGATCCGCAGGAGGAACCTCGTGCGACCCGAGGACATGCCCTACGAGAACGGTATCATTGGAAGGGATCGGCAGCCGGTGACGTTTCGGGAGGGCGACTTTCCCGGCACGTTGGAGACCGTCGTCGAGGCGCTCAGGGTGGGCACTTCACCCGATGACGGGAAACTCCGGGGCACCGGGATCATCGATTTCATGGAAGTCTCCGGAGGCGTTCTCTTCGAGATCTGCCGCCTCGAACTCGGCCGGGACGGTGTCGTGAGCCTCTTCACGGGGACCTCTTCCCAGGGGCAGGGGCACAGGACGTCTTGGGCCCAGATTGCCGCGGACCGGCTTCAGGTGCCCATGGACCAGGTCCGGGTGGTGGAGGCGGACACCGACACCGTCCCCATGGGGCTCGGCACCTTCGCGAGCCGGAGCACCATCACGGCAGGGAACGCCATCGTCCAGGCGGTCGCTCCCTTCCTGGACAAATGCCGCGAGGAGGTAGCCGCCCTTTGGGAGGCGTCTCCGGAGGACGTTCTGTGGGAGGATGGCTTCTTCCGCTTGGCGGGCGTGGCCGACCGCGCCATGGATCTCCGGACGCTCGCAGTGAGCCGGCCGCTTGACGCCCCTCTGGTGGAGGCCTCAGCGCAGTTCATGGATGCAAACACCTCCTTCGGCATGGGATGCCACGGGGTGAGGGTGGCCGTCGACCCTGAGACCTTCCAAATCTCCATTGAAGACTACGTCATCTGTCACGACGCAGGCGTTCGCGTCAACCCCCTCCTGGCGGAGGGGCAGGTGTTCGGCGGCACGGTTCAGGGGCTGGGCACGGCGTGGTACGAGGCCCTGCGCTTCGATGCCCAAGGCCAGCCTCTCAACACCTCCTTCATGGACTACCTCGTCCCGGGATCCGCCGAAATGCCGGACTTCCGGCTGGTGAAGCGCGACTTTCCGAGCTCCTCGAACCCTGAGGGGCTTAAGGGTCTCGGGGAGGGCGGGACCACAGCGGCCGGAGCCGCCTTCGCCTCAGCGGTGGAGGACGCCCTTCGCCCCTTCGGGGTGAAGATCACCTCCTTGCCCGTGACACCTGCCAGCATCTTCGCCCAGGTGAAAGGTGGGGTTCGGCCTTGAAGCCTCTTCCCTTCCGATACATGAAGCCGCAGACCCTCGACGAAGCCCTGGAGGCACTGGGATCCGGAGAGGACGCCAAGGTTCTCGCCGGCGGCCAGAGTCTCGTTCCCCTTCTCAACATGCACCTGGCCCGCCCTGCCCTCCTCATCGACGTCAACGCCCTCGAGGGCCTTTCGACGATCGAGCCGTCCGATGCGGGCCTCCGGCTTGGAACCCTTGTGCGCCACCAGACGCTCCTCACCTCCTCCGAGGTCCGCCGGGCCGTCCCGCTCCTTGCGGAGGCGGCGGCCCTGATCGGGCACGAGGCCATCCGGGCCCGGGGAACGGTCGGGGGGTCCATTGCCCACGCCGACCCCGCCGCCGAGCTTCCGATGGTCGCCATCGCGAAGCGGGCGACCATCGGCATCCGCTCCGCAAGCGGGAGCCGCCGGGTGCCTGCGGAGGAATTCTTCATCGGTTACCTCATGACGTCCCTCGGCCCCGACGAGATAGTGGAGGACGTCCTGTTTCCCATGGCCCCGTCGCCAAGCGGGAGCGCCGTCGAGGAGTTCAGCGAGAGGCACGGGGACTTCGCCCTTGTGGCGGTCGCGGCGGAGCTCAGCCTCGGCGAGGACGGGCGCGTGGCCCGGGCCGGAGTGGCGGTCGCCGGGGCGGGCCCTGCACCCGCGGCGGCCCGGGAAGTGGAAGCCGCCCTCATCGGACAGGCCTCCCCCGAGGGTGTGAGGGCCACGGCCAAGGCGGTGGCCGCCGACATCGCCCCGGAAGATGACCTCCATGCCTCCGCCTCCTACCGCAAGCATCTCGCCGAGATCCTGGCTGCGCGGGCCCTCGAGAGGGCATGGCAGCGGGCAAAGGCGGCGTCGGAAGCGCGCTGAGGCACGTCGAGAGAAAGGGGGCATCGTCATGACGGAGATCAGCATGCGCGTGAACGGCGAGAACCGTACGGTGAACGTGGAGGATTACTGGCTTTTGGCCGACGTCCTGCGAGAGAAGCTCGGGCTCACCGGCACCCACCTTGGCTGCGAGCACGGCGTCTGCGGGGCCTGCTCGGTGATGGTGGACGGGGAGGTCGTCCGGTCCTGCCTGATGCTTGCTGTGCAGGCCGATGGTACGGAGGTCACGACGGTCGAGGGCCTCGGAGACCCTGACCACATGAGCCCGGTGCAGGAGGGGTTCATGCAGGAGCACGGGCTCCAGTGCGGGTTCTGCACGCCCGGCCTCATTGTGACAGCGACCCACTTTTTGAAGGAGAACCCCCATCCCACGCGTCAGGAGGTTCGAGAGGCGCTCTCGGGGAACATCTGCCGCTGCACCGGCTACCAACACATCGTGAACGCCGTCCTCAGGGCGGCGGACGAAGGGGAGAAGAAGGCTCCCTCCCCCCGGTAGAGAGAACGACTTCGAGCGAGGTGCGCTCTTTGCGCCGCCGGCACGGCTCGCGGTGTTCGGCGATGCAGTCGGGGGACCGGGACCGGCGCCCTGGCGGCCGCTGCCGCCCTCCGCCGACCAGGAGAGCATCTCCCGCGACGAAGGAACGGACCATACTACTGGCGCTGCGTGCCCGGCAGGTTTGCTATGGAGAGGGTCCGCGCCCGCGGACCGAACGGCGCAGGTCGATCCGGAGGGGGGATGGGCCCTGTGGTTATCAACGGACAGACCACTCTGAACGCCGCACAGGAGATTGTCTGGAAGGTCCTGCAGGATCCAGACGCGCTCAAGAACGCGATCCCCGGATGCGATGAGCTGACGGAGATCGAGCCGGACACCTACAAGGCCACCTTGAAGCTGGGCGTCGCCGCAGTGCGCGGCACATACGTCGCCCGCGTGCAGGTGGCGGACCAGGTCGCTCCGAGCCAGTACCGCCTGCGCATCAACGGCTCCGGCGGGACCGGCTTCGTCGACGTCGACGGCACCGTCCGCCTGACCGCAACGGGGAGCGACACGACGGCGGTCGAGTATGAGTTCGACGTGAACGTCGGCGGCACGATCGCCGGGGTCGGCCAGCGGATGCTGAGCGGCGTCGCGAAGTTCATGATGGGCGAGTTCGTCAAGAGCATGGAGAAGCAGATCCCCAAGTGACGATGGACGCCGGTCTACCGTCCGCGATACATGGGCCGCGCCAAGGAGGTGGTCAACGCTGGCACCTCGACCGCAAAGAGCGGCTCCCGCTGCATGGGAGTCGCTCTTCGCGCCCACCCGAGATGGCCTCGGGAGCCAGAGCGCGGACGGGTGGGAGCGGCGAAAAGGGGGGAGTGGCTAGGACGCCTTCCCTTCGGATACCGCCGAAATCCCGACACAAAGCATCTGGAGCCGTGCGCAGCCGAAGCCCGGCTGATTCGACAGATCTTCCATCTCTTTAGCCAAGGCAAGATGGGCAGCCTCCGCCTCAACGGGAGAAGAAGCAACTGGATCAAAGCGTCGCGGCCCTCGAACGCGAGCTACGACAGTTGCGGGCAAGGTTGCGACTCGCTAAGGCGGATACCGTCAGCATCGATCTGATCGCGGAGGCGTTCGCGGGGGCGGCTGACCTGGAGAGTTTGACCTTCGCTCACCTGAAAATAACCATGGTTTACCAGGGCATGAGACCGGTGTGCTAGGCGACGGTCTGTAGTGTGGCGTTGTAACCGAGGGACTTGAGCCTGCGCACGAGGCGCTTGGCGATCGCGTCCTTGTTGCGCCGGTCCAGGTAGTCGAAGCCGAGGTCCTGGTACTGCGTGCCGCGGGAAAGCATCTCGTAGGCAATCACGATGATGGAGTGGGCAACGGCGACGGCGGCACGTTTGGCGCCACGGCGCGCGGCGATTCGGTGGTACTGGGCGTTCAAGTAGGTATCCCGCTTGCGTGCGGCGGCACGTGCAGCTTGCACCAAGGTGGTGCGCAGGATCCGGTCCCCTTGTCGGGTCTTCCCGGACTTACGCTTGCCGGCGCTCTCGTTGTTCCCTGGAGCGAGACCAGACCAGGCTGCGAGGTGGGCTGCGCTGGGGAAACGGCTCATGTCCGTGCCGATCTCCGCTAGGATCACCTCGGCCGCACGGCGTCCGACGCCCGGGATGGCATCCAGGCGCTCCAGAGCCTCGTCAAAAGGGCGCAGCCGCTCCGCGATCTCCTGGCTCACCCGTTCGATTCGCGCATCGAGTTCCGAAAGATGTGCAAGCATCTCACGCAGCATGAAGCGCTGGTGCGGCCCCATAACTCCGGTCAGGGCCTGCTCCAGTTCGGCGCTCTTGCTTTGCAGGCGCCCTTTCGCCATCCCTGAGAGCTGCTTGGGGTCCAGCATTCCCTCCGCCAGGGCTTGGAGCATCGCCCGGCCGGAAACGCCCAATATATCGGTCGCCACGCTGCCAAGCTTGATGTTGGCCCCCTCCAGGACCTTCTGGATACGGTTGTCCTCGCTCGCGCGTTCGCCGACCAGGGACTCGCGATAGCGCACCAACTCACGAGTCTCCCGTTGCGCCTTGGAGGGGATGAAACTCGCCTTGAGGAGGCCGTGCCGGAGCAGATCGCACAGCCACTCTGAGTCCTTCACGTCGGTCTTGCGCCCTGGAACAGCCTTCACGTGTTGAGCATTGCAGACGACAAGCTTGACGTCGTACTGCTCAAGAACGTTGTAGATCGGCTTCCAGTACGAACCCGTGCTCTCCATGGCCACTGCGGTGATCCCCAGAGAGCGAAACCAGGACCCCATCTCCAAGAGGTCGCCGGTCATCGTGCCGAACCGGCGTGTCTCACGCTCCTTTGGGGTCCGCACGGTTGCGAATACCGACGCCTTGTGCACATCCAAGGCCGCTGCTCGCTCAACCACTACCTCCATCCGACCTGCCTCCATACAACGGACGCGGCAACCTTACCAGTTAGACTCACCTGCGTGCTCCTCGGGGCGTACGCCCCGGGGGCAACAAAATGTGGTGCTATCCGGCTGCCGGGGTGCAGTCTCTGTTTCGGGTTCGCAGCACCAGCGTAATCCCGCCCTCTCTTCGTCCGCTGCCCATAGCGCGTTCGCCACGCAGTCCCATTTTCATTCCAAGTGGTGACCGACAGGTCATGGGAGTCTCTGTTCAAACTCTCTGTGTGTAACCCTGGGGGGTAACCCTGGGAGTGGGGCATTCCTGCGGCAAGACTCCATGAGCACGATGCCGCGCGCGGTGGTGGCGAACCGACTCCTGGATAACAGTCACCTGGCAACGGTGTTCACTACCACGAAAAGGCTGACTTAGCCTTGAGAATGTAAGTATACTGGAACTCGGAGGATAAATTACGAATAAAACATTTGCGGCTGTCTTCTCCATAGCCATCGGCCTTTTCGTAGCCGCATGCGGCTCAAACACAATACCGACAAACCATACAACCCATCATGCTCCGACGAAAGGCTCTATGTCGACGAAACCTAAGAGCTCGACCGCACCGAGTGAGCAGTCGCCGCAATTACTTTCGCTGAAAATGACTACCCCCCAAATTGGCTGGGCATTGATGGGTAACCAGCCTGAACTGGTACGCACGACGGACGGCGGAAACACCTGGACTGCGGCAATGCCGTCCCTGCGGGGGACCCCTTACTTCTACGCTCTGGATAGCCAAACGGCTTGGTTGGCGATGCTCCAGGGTGCCAGTCAGCCTACGACGGTCTACGTGACCAACAATGGGGGCATCTCGTGGCAACATGGGCCCACGTTCGAAACGCATATCGCTGGAGGGGGCAGCAGCGCGAGCGGCCCACTGTACTTCTTGAACGCGCAGGACGGGTGGCTGGAAGAACCCTCGCCGGGCAATGCGGCTGGAGCCGCCTCGGGTCAGGGGCCGGGGACCCCGGCTCCGCTCTACGCGACTTCAGATGGAGGCCTCCATTGGCATCTCTTGACCGGGAGCCTACCAAGCGCAGGGTCCCTGACATTCATGAGCACAAAGATCGGCTTCTTGTGCTCGGAGGACACTGCCCACCCTCTGTACTCCACAGCGGACGGGGGAGTGTCCTGGAAGCCTGTCGTGTCGTTCCCGACAGGAGTAGAGGTCGTGGACGGGCCGGTGTTCAATGGGCCGGACGCCCTGACGTGGGCCCCGCAGTCGCCACCAACTGGCATCCAGTTCGGCACCGAGTCGCCTGTCCAGCTGATCGCGTCTACCGACGGCGGCTCTACGTGGACAACGCGCCTGTCAGCCTTCTCAGTTCCCGCAGTAGACGATGTTCAGGTTCTGAGTGCAATGACCGCCGTGGCGGTAACCAGCGACGGAGCGGTCCACATCACGGTGGACGGAGGAAAGACGTGGACGACAAACGGGCCAGGCAGTGTATTGAAGCCGCTGCTTTCGAAGTACATGCCCCAACAGATTGACTTCACTTCACCGTCAGTCGGGTGGCTGCAGCTTCAGTTGGGGCCATCTTTCACCTGCAAATGGTTCAGAACCCTGGATGGTGGAAGGACCTGGACGCTCCTACAATAGGGGGCGCGAGCTTTGCCAGGGCTGCGATGAACGCACGCCTATGACCCACATAATATTTGAACGGAGCTTTGACCTTAAGCGATCAGCAAACGGTCGTAACGCGGGCTCGTCCAACGTGTAGAGATCAACGGCGACGGACGCGGTGAAGGTGATCGCCAAGGTCTCGGTCGCAGCGCCCGATACGACTGCGACGCAGTTTACACACAATCGCACTGGAGCCACAGAAGACCTCGGACTAACCAAGTGGCGGACCGCGCCTCATATCCCCGGACCGAATGAACGCCAGCAGCCGCCATGCCGGCCGGAGCAGGGCTCCCTCTTTCGTGCACCCTTGGAGCCGCGCAGGATGGCCCGCATGACTTTGCCATGCTTGGGACATTCCTACCGATACATTCCGCAAAGAGAGGGATCCTGCACATGCGCTGGGGGACTTTGAGCTGGATTGCATGGGTACTCTTGATCGTCGGCGGCATCAACTGGGGCCTGATCGGGCTCTTCGGCTTTGATCTCGTGGGCTCGGTCTTCGGGGGTCCGGCGAGCGCCATCAGCCGGATCATCTTCACGCTGGTCGGCATCTCCGCCGTCTGGCAGCTGTTCGCGGCTCCCGCAAGGGCCGGCCAGAGGGCTTGATCCGAAGTGCTCCCGAACCGGTGCCTAAGGAGGACTCCGGAGACGCCGGAGTCCTTCTCCATTGCATCCGCGGGCGTCCCGCGCAGGCCACGGGAAGACGTCGCCAAGGAGCGCACCCGCTCCCGCAGGTGCGGGTGGACAGGAATCCCGGGCCCCGGGAACGAATGGTCTGCGCGTCGAGACAGGATGGTGACCTATGCGGGACATCCCACCAGACCGTCTGTACCGGGCGCTGCTGCAGCTGAAGACGCCTGACGAGTGCCGTGCGCTCCTCGAAGACCTCCTCACCCCGGGAGAGCTCGAGGACGTCGTGCAGCGCCTGGAGGTGGCACATATCGTTGCGCACGGCGGTACCTACGAGGCGGCCGCCGTTCAGACCGGCGCCTCCGCGACGACGATCAGCCGCGTGCGGCGGGCGCTCTACCGGGGTGCGGGCGGGTACCGCGTCGTGCTGAGCCGCCTCGAGGACTAATCGGACGGACTTCCTCCGGGGGAGAGTCTACGCACTGCCCTATACCACAGTAGAGAATAAAAGACTCAAGGGGCTCACGCGAGCCGCAGCAGGAAACTGACGGCCCAGATGGAGAGCGGCCGGGAGGGGGGAGCCCACAAGGGGCGAACCCTCATGGAAGCCAGCCTTCATTTGCGGAGGGATTTGCTTGCATCAAGCCACGCGGGCCGTCCACGCGGGCATGGACGCGCTCCAGTCCGAGCCGACGCCCCTCAGCCCTCCGATCTATCAATCCTCGGTCTTCCTCTTTGACGACCTGCAGCGGGCAGGCGACGTCACCGGCGGCCTCGCGCCGGGATATTCCTACGCGCGCATCGGTCACCCGAACGCGGATATGTTCAGTGCGGCGGTGGCGGAGCTCGAGGGAGCGCCGGCCGCGGCGACGGCCGCCTCGGGCATGGCCGCGATCCTCGCGGCGCTGCTCGCGGCCCGCGGCGAGGGAAGCATCGCCATCGCAGAGGAGATCTACGGCGGAAGCGTCGCGATCGCGCGCAGCTTCCTCTCGCCCCTCGGCGTCGCCTGCACGTTCTTCGACGCCCATGACCCGGAGGCCATCCCGGACGGTGCGGGTGCGGTGCTCGTCGAGACCTGCTCGAACCCGCTCGGGAGCCTCACGGACGTCGCCGCGCTGGCGCAGGCGGCGCACCGCAAGGGCGCGCGCCTCGTCGTGGACAACACCTTCGCGACGCCGTATCTGATCCGACCCCTCTCTCTGGGTGTGGACCTCGTCGTCCACTCCGCGACCAAATTCCTCTCGGGGCACGGCGACGTCATCCTGGGCGTGCTCGCAGGCTCCCGCGAACTCGTGGCCGCCGCCCAGTCCCTGCTCACGACCTTCGGCGCGACCCCAGACCCCTTCGCCGCATGGCTTGGACTGAGGGGGCTGCGCACCTTCGGTGTGCGCATGGAGCACGCCGTGCAGAACGCCGCCGCCATCGCGCGCATGCTCGAGGCGCACCCGAAGGTGCGGCGCGTGCACCATGCGAGCCTTCAGAGCCACCCGCAGAGGGAGATCGCGGAGCGCTTTTTTGACGGGCGCGGCCCCGCCATCCTCGCCTTCGACCTCGAGAGCGAGCAGGCGGCGGAGCAGTTCGTCGCGCGCCTGCGCTGGATCCGCTACGCTCCCTCGCTCGGCGACGTCGCCACGATCCTCCTGCACCCGGCCACGACGTCGCATCGACAGCTCTCTCCAGAGGAGCAGGCAAGGCTCGGCATCACGCCGGGAACGGTGCGCCTTTCGGTAGGCATCGAGGCGGAGGAAGATCTCGTGGAGGAGCTCAGCCATGGACTCGCAGGGTAATGGGGGACAGGCGGGGGCGATCCAGGAGGCGCTCGCGTTTCTCCAGGAGATGACGGGGCAGCGCGCCCTTGTGGAGCTGTCGTACGGCGAGTGGGTGCTGGCGCGGTTCCAGATGCAGATCGAGGAGTCGGAGGCGGAAGAGGGACTCCTGACCGTGATCGGCGACGTGCACGAGCGGGGAGAGGCGCTCCTCTACTCGGAGGTGAACCTCCCGCTCTCGCAGTCCGGCCTGTACGAGATCTCGGTCGCGGGCAGCGAGATGCGCCTTGCGAGCGAGGACGGCATGCGCCTGCACGTGACGCGCCTATAGACCTCAGAGTCCTCAAACTTTGTGAGATGCCCGAAGGAGACAGGCAAGCCGTCACGTGTTCGTGGCCAGCGGCATCAGCTTCTGGACCGGCCTGACGTACCCCTACGTCGTCGCCTGTCCCGCCATCGTGATCCTCGGAGTCGCGTCGCTGGAGCTCCTTGCTGCTGGGGTAGACCTCGGCGTAGTGCGGGGGGCCTGGAAAGTGTCCGGCGTGCCTACCACGGTGCAAAGCCCGACGGATGAAAAGCACTGTACCCGCAATCTGGGCGGGGAGCGATGCTGGACAGTGCGATTGCGCCGCTCATCAGGGCCCATCTCCGCCATGACTCTCCCGCTCCAGGAGTCGCTGCTTGCGCCATGAGCCCCAGCGGTATCCCGCGACGGCGCCGTCCGAACGGACGATCCGGTGGCAGGGAATCGCTACGGCAATCGGGTTCCCGGCGCAAGCCTGCGCCACTGCCCTCTGTGCCTTCGGCCGCCCTACGCGACGTGCAATCTCTCCGTAGGTTGCGGTCTCTCCAGACGGGATCTGCAGGAGAGCCTGCCAGACGCGATGCTGGAAGGCGGTGCCGCGGACATCGAGCGGCAGGTCCAGACCGATAGTGGGTGCCTCGACGAACCGGACGACTTGATTGACAACATCCTGAAAGCTCGAACCACCCTCCGCGAGCGTCGCTCGTGGGAAGTGTCGATGCAGGTCCCCGAGCAGTTCCTCCGGATCTTCACCGAAGAGGATCGCGCAGACGCCGCGTTCGGTGCATGCGACGAGGACCTTCCCGAGCCAGCACCCAGTGATCGCAAAACGGATGAAGCGGCCGCTTCCGCCGTTCCGAAACTCGGTTGGCGTCATGCCGAGCCAATCGGACGCGGCAGCGTAGAACGGACCCGAGGAACTGAACCCCGCGTTGTAGATAGCCTCGGTAATGGTCGGGCCGTTGAGCATCTCTTCTCGGGCGCGCAGCATGCGGTGCGCCTTGACGTAGGCGTGGGGCGTGACACCGGTGTGGGCCTTGAACAGACGGTGGAAGTGATAGCGGCTCATGCCGGCCGCCAGCGCCAAATCGTCCAGCGACAGAGCGACTCCAGCGGTCTCTATGCGACGACAGGCCTGCGCGATGATCTCTATCGCATATGCACCAGATGGTGCCTCGTCGGGCCTGCAGCGCTTGCAAGGCCGAAAGCCGCTCGCCTCGGCATCCTTGCTGCTCGCGTGGAAGCGGACGTTCTCGCGGCGGGGCTGGCGCGCCGCGCAGGACGGCCTGCAGTAGACTCCGGTAGATCGGACCGAGTAGTAGAACGCTCCGTCTGCGCGGATATCACGGTTGCGGACTGCGTCCCACCGCTCGGCGTCGGTGGGATATGACGAAGCGTTAGCTTGGCCGCGCAGCGTTTCCGCCAAGTCTAGTCACCTCCCTGCGGCGCAAAGATCGTGGAGAGGAGAGACGGGTGTATGGCCTCCGTCAATCCGAAGAACTCCGTGAACGACATGATCAGCGGTTTCCACCGGTGCGGATCGATGTATTTTGTTGTACCGGGAACTAGCAGGCTCTCTTGGACATGGGCTCGGATCACGAGAGCTTCGACGGCCTTGATCGATTTGATGTGCGGATCGGCCTCGCCGAATGGTTCAATCCGCGAGATCGTGCACTCAAGCTGGATCGGACATTCCCTCACGAGCGGGGCTCTCACGAGATCCGCCGACGCGGGCGTAAGACCCGAGACGCCGAACTTGTCCGGCTCATAGCGATAGCCGCTTTCTTTCTTGTACGTAGACATCTCTCGGTTTCCGGTGAGAAGAGCCAGACGGTCCACGTATTCGACGAGATCGGCCGAAGGGACATTGATGACACACTGGCGTTCCCGTGCAATGTTCTGCATCGTCTGCGACGAGCCGTTCAGCCCCAGCATACAGGACCAGCCAAGCCACCAGGCGGAGGAAAAGGGGGCAATATTCGCAGTGCCATCCGGGTTGCGTGTGCTGACGAGGACGACCGGAGTCCCAAAGTAAAAGATCCCTGGTTCAGCGACGATATGCATGCGGCTCCCTCCGGCAACCAGAATCTGCGTCGTCTCAGGCCAAGGCCCCATAGGCCCATCTTCAACGCAAATCCAGTCTGCGTGGCTGCCGCGTTGTACACACTCCGATTCTTGCGGAGCAATTGAGGGACCGGATGGACGGTTGGTGAGGACGCTCACGACTAAGGAGTAGGCCGAGACGATGCGGCAGGCCCTGGGGGGCGCGCGGCGAGAGGGCGCCCGTGTCTCGACGACCTTCGCCCGTCAGTCATTAGGGGCCTGGGCCTGTGCGGCAAGTACGATGGATTGTGGCGTGGCTTGCACGGTGGCGATCGACACCGCGCCAAGGACGGCTATGGCGGCGCCGATGACGAGTGCGAGATTCGGGTCGTGCGCCAGCGTGGCCGTGGGCCCGGCGGAGGGACGGCTTACCGCCATCAGAAGCGTGACACCGATGCCCGAGCCGATGTAGCGGGCAGCATTGTTCACTCCCGAACCTGTGCTGCCGCGGTCCGGGACGCTCTCCAGGGCGAGTCGCCCGATCACGGCGTTAAGTAGGCCGTAGCCGACACCCGAGACCACCAGACCCGGAATGAGGTGCCAGACGCCGGCGCTCCGAGTCAAGCCCCACAGTGCGAGATCTCCGACAGCCGAGACGGCGAGGCCGAGGGCGACGCTGCGGTGACCGTGGAGGCCGAACCCGCGTCGGCGGGCCAGCAGGGTGGCGACGAACGACGTGCCGGCCCAAAGCGCGAACAGCTGGCTGGTCGCCCACGGCGTCAGGCCGATCACCCGCTCCAGCACGGTGGGCAGGTAACTCATGAGGCCGATCACCGAGAGTCCAGTGAACAGGGCGGCCAAGGTCGCCGCCACGAACGCGGGGCGGCGCCACAGCCTCGGATCCAGCATCGGCCTGTCGGCGACAGCTTCAATCCTCCAGAACACCACCAGGAGTGCGGCGGAGGCCGCGACTAGCTCCAGGACACGGGGCTGGTCCCATCCCTGGCCGGCTGTGACCAGGGCCGCCAGCAGACAAGCGAGCCCTGCGGTGAGCGTGGCCGCGCCCAGCAGATCGGCCCCTTGGCGCCGCTCGGCCCTCGTCTCGTCGAGGGTGGTCATCCCGAGCAGGGCGGTGAGCAGTGCCACGGCGGCCAGGATCCAATAGACCGTGCGCCAGCTCCCCACGCTGGCGAACAGGGACGTGAACAGTGGGCCGACGGCGACCCCTGCGCCGAGCATCGCTCCCCAGAGCGCAGCCGCCCGGGCGCGCTCGATCGCCGAAGGGAATGCCGCACCGACGAGACCGAGGCTGGTCGCGAGGATCGCGCCGCCAGCGGCGCCCTCGCCCAGGCGCGTGGCAATGAAGAGCCCAGGGCTCATGGACACGGCGCTGAGTGTGGAGGCGAGGGCGAGGACAAGCAGGCCGGCCATGAACAGGAGCTTGCGCCCGTAATCGTCGGCGATCGTGCCGATCACCATGAGCAGGCACGACAGGCCGACGTTCATACCGTTCAACATCCAGGACTGGCTGGCGGCGGAGGCGTGGAGGGAGGCGGCCGTCTGCACCAGGGTGATGGGCACCACGGTGTACACGATCATCACAAGCAGGGTCGCCGCACTGGTCACTGCCAGAGTCACCGTCTGGCGCTCCCTGCGGTCGGCTGCTGACTGCACGAACTCGCTCCCCCTTACGGTTCATTCATTGAACTCTTGGGGAGTGTAGCATATTTGGTTTGATAAATGAACTGTTCTCTCTATACTAGACCCATGGGGCTAGGACGTGGCTACGAGGGACAGGACTGTTCGCTCGCGCGGTCCCTTGAACTGATCGGGGAGCGCTGGACGCTCCTCGTGGTTCGGGATGCGTTCTTTGGCGTCCGGCGTTTCCGGGATTTCGTTGCGCATCTCGACGTTCCACGCGCGGTGCTGGCGAGCCGCTTGCACGACCTCGTTCAGGCTGGCGTGCTCCAGAAGCAGCCCTGTGGGCAGGGATCGGCACGCGAAGAGTACGTGCTTACCGCGATGGGGCGTGAGCTCTGGCCAGCGGTCTATGCCCTGTCGCAGTGGGGAGAGCGCTATTTGACGACCGGCGGCAGGAGGCGGGTGTTCCGTCACGCGGAATGCGGCACAGGGCTGGACGCCGCGGGAAACTGTCCTCACTGCGGCCGCTGGATTGCGGTCGACGAGATAGAGGTGCTTCCGGGCCCAGGGCTGAACCTGCAGGGCCGCACGGACGCGGTCAGTCTCGAGCTGAGGTTGCCGCACCGACTGCTGACGCCACTGCAGACGAGGCCAGAGTTAGAGCAGCCGGAAGCCGAATAACGACGCCCATTGCGGCGTCCACAACAAGCAAGCCCGCCATGCAGTGTCGTTTCACCGCCGCAAGCCAGCAAGAGCGGATACGTCGCGGACCCCGTGGAGTACCCGGCGCTGGCTCCCGTTTGCTCGCCATCTGCACCTGCACGGGGCGAACTGGGACCTGCGCGCCAACCACCTGCCGCCTCTGCCGGAGCACGATGATCTGCCAGGGTACGCACCGGCCGCGGACATGGCGAGGATCATCCTGTCTGCACATCCCGAGTGCCTCGTCGTGTTGGAGACCGACGCATCTTCGCTTGCGACGGCGGAGCGCGAGCGCAGCCTGCGGTACTGCGCGTCGCTGTCCTAGCTGCTGAGCGTCCTTCGCGGTGGTGCGGCATGGGCTGCCTCAGGCGGTCGCCAGCGCTAGGAAAGGCGAACCTGCGGCCCGGCCGCAGGACAAAAAGAGCACCCCCACTCACTCAACGGGGATGCTCTTTTCCCTTCAGCTACGGCTAAGGGCTTCGCTCGCGTTCGGGAGTTCCAATGATCTGGCGACCTGCCGCAGGTTGCGTTCGACCAGATCCACTGGAACATCCATGATCGCAACGTGTCGACTGGTTAGGATCTCGACCACCTGTGCAACAGACATATTCAGTTCCTTAGCCGTTTCACCAATGGTCTTCTCATCGTTGACATACATCTGGACGACAGCGTCGAGTTTATTCAACCTTACGCCATCATCGAAGATGCGCTTCAGCATCGCGCTCTCACTAGGAAGCCGGAGTGCCTTCTCCAGTCTTACCACCTCCAGAACTTCCGCATCGCTAAGTCTCAACGACTTGGTCTTCATGGCCATCACCCCCCTGAGGTTAAGGTAACTTCCGGATCAGATCCTCTACTAACTTGATGAGTCGCGGGCTTGTTGTGTTAGCACTTGTGAGTTCAGCTAGATGGGTTAAGGCGGCAGCTTTAGTACGTATGCCAGCTGCTGCCAGAAAAAACACTAGTTCTGGAACAGACATGACCTTCAACTTCAGTTTGTCTACTGCTTCTGTATACGGTCTGAAGTCATTTATGAGAAGAATTGCATCCCGTCCGCTACTTTGGTAATCAAGAGCAAGTTGGATTGCAGCAGCCTCGCCTGGTCCAAAACGGTGGAACACAGCTACAGGGTCGGCCACAATCGCTATCCGAGCATCCTCGACTGCGACGCGGAACCTCTGTTGGTGCGGGTAGACGAGCTTGGACGTGTTGGGGAAGATCTCTTGTTCTACAGAGTACGGGCAGATAAGGGGTCTGGTGAACAAATCATAGGCAAAAGCCTCTAGATTGATACGTGAGGCCACGGACCAGAACGATGAGTCTAGGATGCCTACGACTTGCTTCATCTTGCATCAAAGTGTAGCATCTTGAATTCAGTCTCGCAAGATCTGCGTACCCACGGTTGTCTTGCTGGGAAAGGCTAATTCAGCAGGCCGCACAGCCTGCTAGCACTTGGCGTAGTAGTTCGCTCGCCAGCCAGTGACGTAGCAGCCTGTGCTCTGCATACAACCGCTCCACCGCGGGGCTGTATAGGCCCAAAAGCGGTCCCACTCTCCCTGCGCGCGTAGCTGGTTACAGAACTAATGTGTCCCAACTATCGCCCACGACCCGTTGCGTCGGGGATGTCTCGGGGGTTGCAAGCGCTCCGCCGTAATGGCCCATGGATAGCGGCGAAACCGGCCCGCATGCGGATCGTCGGCCACCCCCATGGGCAGACCGCACGATCAAACGATATGCTGCTTATACTCCACCCCTTTTATTGTAAAGCCGAAGGTGGAAGAAGCTGCCTTGTCGTGCTGAATACCATCGGGGCGTGGCTGTGATCGGTCAGAAGCCCGGTAAGCAGTGGAGACTTTCAGGTGAGGGTTTCTCAATTCGCCTGTTCCATCGATCTCTGAGCATTCCATTTCCTCTGTCCAATTTTATGTGCCATTTGCCCATATACCCCCCAAAAAAGCCGACTGAAGCGCGAACCACAATAATGCACAGGCAAGAGCAGGGCTCTTCGCCGGATTTCGGACACTTTGGGAGGGATACGATGAAGTACAAGCCGCTAGCCGCAATGGCGCTCGCGCTTTCCATGGTGTTCGCGACGGTCGGCACGGCATTCGCCGACGGCGGGAACGGCGGACAGGATTTCAAGGACCTCGGCGAGGCAGCCTGGGCCCAGAGCGCCATCACGCTCCTTGCGTCGCAGGGCCTCGTGAACGGGGTGACCCCGACGCAGTTCGACCCGCAGGGCTCGCTGACGCTCGCCCAGCTGGCCGCGATCCTGGTCCGCTACCAGGGCAACACCAGCGGCAGCCAGACGTTCTCGCAGCAGGTCACCACGGCTGAGAGCGAGGGCATGCTGAGCGGCATCTCCGGCACGCAGAACCTGCAGAGCACCGCAACCCGCGCACAGGCGATGGCCATGATCATGGCCGCGCTGAAGCTCCAGACGGGCGGGAACCTCGGCCAGGAAATGCGCGTGCTCGCGCACTTCCACGATGGCGGAGACATCCCGGGCTGGGCCCGCAAGGGACTCGCGCTCGCGGTCCAGCTGGGCATCATGCAGGGCTCCGCGGGCAACCTGATGCCAGGCGGTACGCTCACGCGGGCTCAGCTCGCGGTCATCCTGCAGCGCATCGAGGTGCTGCTCGGCATCTCGCCGACCGTGCAGGGCTCGACCGTCCAGGGAACGTACGTCGGGACGAGCACCGTAACGTCGTCGACCTACGGCACCACCACGGAGAACATCATCTTGAACGTCCCCAGCAGCTCGACCTCGGGCACCGTGACGGGTACGGTGTACGGCAACGTCTACGGATCCCAGGAGAGCTTCGCGGTCTCGCCGACGGCGCAGATCTACCTCGGCAGCCAGCCCTCGCAGCTCAGCAGCTTCAGCGTGGGAGACCCGATCACGCTGACGCTTGACAGCTCCGGAAACGCGGTCGTGATCGTCGACACCCAGGGACAGCTGCCGACCGGCACCGGCGTCGCCGGTACAGCGACGGGGACCGTCACGGCGGTCTCCAGCACCCAGATCAGCATCGGCGGCGGCGGCTTCGGCCACCACGGGAAGAAGGGAGAGCAGGAGGACGGCAATCTCGGGCCCGGCACGTACAACCTCGACGCGAACGCGAACGTGGTCGTGAACGGCCAGGCGGGCACGCTCTCCCAGGTCCAAAGCGGCGACGTCGTTCGCCTCGTCGTCGACTCGAGCGGCAACGTCAGCACGATCATCGTGCTCGCGCAGCAGCAGACGCTGACCGGCACGCTGCTCTTCGGCAGCGAAGACTGGCTGCTCATCCAGACGAGCAGCGGCCCGATGCGCGTGCTGGCGAACGGCCAGACCCAGATCACCCTGAACGGCCAACAGGCCAAGCTTTCCGACATCGCGGCCGGTGACCAGATCACGGCGGTCGGAATGCAGGGCGAGGGCGGGCTCGCGGCGACGACGATCACCGCGGCCGGCAACGTGGCGGCACAGACGGGCGACTAAAACCACTGCCCCCCAGGACGCAGCGGCGGCGCGGGACCTCCCGCGCCGCCGCGCGATTTGCTCCGGCCTTGGGGACACTAGGCAGGCAATTTCGTCCGGGGGTGGATGCATGCGTCTCGCTGCGGTCCTTCTCGCCGCGCTTTTCGCCGCCTCGCCGCTGCATGCGGCCGCCTTCTCCTGGCCGCCGGTGGCGGTCGCGAAGCAGATCTCACCGAGCGTCGTCGGCATCGTCAACCTGCAGGGCAGTCCCGATGGACCCCTCCTGACGCGCGGCTCCGGTTCCGGCCTGATCATCCGCCCCGACGGCTACATTGTCACGAACGACCACGTCATCGCCGGCGCGAGCAAGCTGCGCGTCCTGCTGCAGGACGGCCGCAGCTTCGCCGCGCGCCTCGTCGGCGAGGATGCCCTGACGGACATCGCGGTCGTGCGCATCGACGCGCAGGGCCTCCCCTTCGCGAAGCTCTCGACCAGCCACGCGCCGACGGTCGGCGAGATGGCCATCGCGATCGGCAACCCGATGGGGCTCGGCTTCGCGCGCAGCGTCACGGTCGGGATCGTCTCCGGCATCGACCGATCCCTTGGGCAGGGCTATGCGCAGCGCGCCTACGGCCTTATCCAGACCGACGCCGCGATCAACCCGGGCAACTCCGGAGGTCCCCTCTGCGATGCGGACGGCGATGTGATCGGGATCAACTCCGTGAAGATCAATTCCCTCGGATTCGAGAGCATGGGCTTCGCGATCCCCGCGCCGCTCGTGCAGCAGGTGGCGAGCGCCCTCATCAAGGATGGCAAGGTGGACCGCCCTTGGATGGGCATCTCGGCGGCGGACGCCGGCGGGCAGAAGCTGGGCGGCCGGAGCTTGACGGGGATCGGGCTCACCGCCGTGGCGCCGCAGAGCCCCGCGGCGCGCGCGGACCTGCGCCCGCACGACGTCCTCCTGTCGCTGAACGGCAAGCCGCTCACGAGCCTCGCCGTGCTCTACCGGCTGCTCGGGAACCTGCACCCGGGCGACAAGGTACGCATCACCCTGGTACGCGCCGGCATGCTGCTCAGTCGCGAAGTGGTGCTGCAGGCCATGCCGGACCGCCCCACCCTGTCCTGAAAGGTGGTCGCGGCCGCCCTGGCGAAGGCTGAGGACACAGGGGGGCGGCTGCCACGGGACGGATCATCGTGCGCTCGCTCGGCCCCGTGCGCGGCGCGTGGCGCGACGCGGCGGAGGAGTACCTCCTTCGCCTGCGCGGCCGCCTGCCGATCACCTGGGAGGAGCAGGCCGAGGTGCATGCCCAGCCGAAGGCCGGGGCGGCCGAGGAGGCCAAGGTCCGCAGCCGGGAGGCGGAGCGCCTGCTGAGGGACCTGCCGCAGGGCGCGCAGCTCTGGGCGCTCGATCCGCGCGGCCGCAGCGTGACCTCCGAAGAGTTCTCGGAGGTCCTTTCCGCGTGGCGGGCGTCAACGGATGCGGTCTGCCTCCTGATCGGCGGCCATCTCGGACTCGACGACGCACTGCGCAGCCGCGCGCAGCTTCTGTCGCTCTCGCGCCTCACGTTTTCGCACCAGATGGTGCCGGCAATCCTCTTTGAGCAGATCTACCGGGCGCAGACGATCCTGGACGGCGGTCCCTACCACCGGTAGAACTTTGCGGTCTCTGGGCCGACTGGATACCATGGGTGCAGCAGGGCGATCCTTGCCAGGAGAGCCCGCATATCCCCGATGTGAGGGATCTCATGTGGAATTGGCGGAACGCATGAAGGGTCTCGCGTTCATCCAGGTGCGGGCCGCGCGCGAGGCGGACGGCGGGCTCCTGGACTTCAGCCGGAACTCGCTCGAGGAGCTCGATCGGCTGATCGACCGCGACATCCGACAAAACCCCCTGGACCCAGACGCCCTCTCCGAGGTGATCGGGGCGTACCTCGGCGAGACGCTCTCCCGCCGCCTCGGCGCGACCTGGGAGGACAGCGGGCAGGGCCCGAAGATGCGCCTGGGCGCGCTGGCGCTCGACCCGATCCTGCGGGCGAGGCTTCGCCTTGAGCGGGGCCAGAGCCGCAGCCTGGGGGCCTACTTCCTGCAGGTGGAGGCGGCCAGGGCCGCGGGCGCCCGGGAGGGGCTCGAGGATGCCTGAGGCGGACGTGCTCGTGGTCGGCAGCCTCAACATGGACCTTCTCCTTTCCGTCCCCCGGCCGCCCGCGCCCGGCGAGACCATCCTCGCGCAGGCGGCGGAGCTCCAGCCCGGCGGCAAGGGGGCGAACCAGGCGGTGGCCGCGAGCCGGCTCGGCGCCAAGGTCCGGATGCTCGGGCGGGTCGGCCGCGACCCGCTGGGCGACGCCCTCCTC
>JAKAPV010000187.1 GCA_021806845.1 Bacillota bacterium
GTCGCCTTCATCCCGCCGTAGGTGTTCTTCCATCGGTACCAGGTGGTCTCGGTGATTCCGAAGGAGCGGGCCACCTCAGCGACGGTGGCCCCCTTGTTGAGCATCTCGTCGCCAACGGCTGAGCTTTCGGATCACCTGCTCGGGGGTGTGGTGAAGAGGACTTCGTCGTCGGAAACCTCCATTTCCATTCTGGAGGCCCGGACTCACATTTCGGCTGGACCGGTTTTGGCGGAGCCCGTCACCCCGGGGGCGAAGTTTTCGCAGGTCTCGCAGACGTTCGCATATTGACACGGGCCTGCTACCAGATGACGTGAGCAGTAGCCCGAGGCCAGGCGGGTCTTCAGCATCTCCGAATGGATCCATTCGACGCGCTCCGGAACGAAATTCGCCCTCGGGCCCGCGAGCGGGACACGGTGGCGGGGAGCCATCTTGTGCATGGCCTCGTCGTATGCCTCCTTCACGGTATCGGATGCGAGATGCGCATAACGCAAGGTCATCTCCGGGGTGACGTGACCAAGTAGTGCCATCAGGACGTGCAGGCTCATCCCGCCGTTGATGAGCATGGTCCCGTAGGTGTGCCTCAGTTGATGCGGCGTCACGTGTAAGGGTCTGCCGGACTGGTCGAGAAGCCCGGCAATCTTCACCGCAGTGGCGAGGCCGCGCCGGATTCTCGCGCCGCCCATTTGGTGACCCGAGATCATGAACAGGAAATCGGTCGGCTTATTGGTGCGTGGGTGGGGAATCGGGCGCTGACGCCCACGCAGTGCCACCCACTCGTCGAAGGCGCTGAGTGTGGTGTCGTCAAGGGGCACCGTGCGCTCGGTGTTGAGCTTTCCAATTGGCACACGCAGCCAACTTCCGTGTCGCGGGAAGTCCATCAGGCAGCCAAGTTCCAGATCGAGCAGTTCGCCGAGCCTCATTCCAGTGCCTCGGAGTATCTGGATTGCGCATCGCGAAGCCGGATCTGGTATGCCCGTAACCCCTTCCATCAGAGCGGCGTCGACCAGGGGTGGCAAGGCGCGCCGGGCTGGAGATGCCCGACTCATCCCAAACACGTCTTGCGACGAGGTTGGCTGTGCGGGCAATCGGGATGTACGAGCCCCACAGCGAGGAACGCGAGATCGGCTTGCGCACCATGATTAGGGAAATCCGCGCCGCGCCCGGGTCAATACCGCTTCCCGGGTGAGCGGTTGGTAGCTCTGGCAACCATCAAGTGTGGGGTCTCCAACGTCCATCCATGGATGGAGAACGGCTAAGCCTGGACGTCGAGTGCCCGGGCCTGCCCTTTGGCCTACGGAGACAGCGCGGCCGCAGGCTCGATGGGAGATTTGGGCGTCCTCGGCCTCAGAGGAGATCGCGCCGCGGCGTTGGTCGGGGTCAGATCCCGCGCATAGCCTCGTTGGAGGGACAGCTTTTCGTTGGAGGGCCGCACGCCGTAGTATGGGCCCCTCGCGGGGTATTGGCGCAGCCGCGGCACGAGCCCTCGATAGTGCAAGCGCCCGTGTTGCGCTTGTCGCACGGAGCGGCACCTAGCTCCTCGAGGTCGCCGGCGAACTCGATCACGATCCCGTCGTCTTGCTCGGCGACATGGCCGAGGTTGCATCTCCGCTGGCAATCGGACGGCAAGCTCTCGATGCGCTCGGAAGCGTCGATGTCTTGGTGAACAATGCCGCTGCGGCAGTGCGGCTCGATGCGGTAGATACCGATGCCGCCATCATCGACGAGATGCTGGCGGTGAACGTCCGCGCCCCTCTTTTGCTGTTCGCGAGCCTCGTGTCGTCGATGATCGAGGCTGGCCGCGGCTCGATCAACTGGATTCGCCCACGGTGCTGTAATGGCCGGCGCCGGCGTGGCTTAACCGACGTGTTCGTGGTGTTTCTTATAGGTGGTTTTTCAGTGGTGAACCCGTGGGCGACGCGAAGCGTCATCCACGGGGGAGCACCAACCCCAACCAAACGCTTCCCAAATTGGTCCCGTCGAGGGTCGTTGCGGACGTTGTAACGAATATCTTCGATAATGGAAGCTTCGCTGGCTAGTTGTGAGCTGGAATCGGAATCGCCGAGGGACCCGTACCGTATAGTCGCCACTCCGGGGGACGTCCTGGCCTCCACCGTGCTGAACTCCGACAATCTCCGATTGGGAGTTCCAGCGGTTTACCGCGAGGAAGATTTTGGCCGAGGTGGCGTGAGGTGCTTCAATTGGCAAGGCGGACTCGCCAGCCGTTCCCTTGATTGCGGTAATGCGCAGGTGGTCGTAGGAGTCGGAGGGAAAGTACAAGTGAGACGGCGGATGCTCAAATCCAAGATTCATCGAGCCACGGTTACTGGAGCCGACCTCAACTACGTTGGCTCGGTCAGTATCGACTCGGAATTGCTTGTGGCTGCCGACATCATGGAAAACGAGCAAGTGACGGTATTGGACGTCAATAACGGTGCTCGGTTCGAAACCTACGCGATCACTGGCAAATCAGGCGAAGTTTGTCTCAATGGAGCCGCTGCGAGGCTCGTCCACGTCGGCGATACGGTTATTCTCCTCACCTACGCCGACTACGACGAGCAAGAGCTTCGCACTTATGCTCCTCGTGTCGTCCACGTCGGCGAAAACAATCGAGCCGTCGTCCACTGAGCCCCGCAGGGATGGGTTCCCTAAGGATGATTCTTGCGTTCGCGCCACGTTGCGATCGCGCCGAACTGCTCGTGCCCACCAGGAAGATAAACCGCCTTCAGCGCTTTTGGAGGAGACGTGGCAGGCGGGTGGGGGCGTAGCTCGCGGCGGACATTGCAGCCACGAAGTACGCGCGTATACGAGTGGTTCTTGCTGTCGGGGAAGCTTGAGCAAGGAGGTCTGTGGACCAAAGCGCCCTGGTCAGCTCCGGGCTCGGGGGCGCTTCGGCTTTTGAATTGTCCGCCGATGGTCCCAGCACCGGCCGAGCGGGCTTGGAGGCATCTGCTGCCTCTCGCGGTGCCAGCCGTCGCCTACTGCCTCACCATGAAGTACGGATCAGAGCCAGCGGCATTGGTGCGCATCTGATCAAATTCTCTCGGCGTCGCCCGGCAAACTACGTAAGACCGAGTCAATCGTCGTTTTGCGGCCTGGTGCCGTAAGCGACAGGTGCCGGGCGGCGGGCCGGCCTACAGGTGATCCACCGAGGGGGGTGTTGGTCCGTGTTCGTCCGCGCGTTGGCCGAATTCGGCGTAGGCCTGGTGCAGGATTTGTGCAACCTCGGCTCGCGAGAATTGAGGAGGCAGCTGGGCGGCATCGCTAAGCATGCGTCGGACCGCGGTTCCCGAAAGATGAAGATGGTGCTCGGCTCCATGTGGGCAGGTTCTTCGAGAGGCAACCTGTTCGCAACGCTTGCAGTAGAAGGAATGCTCGAACTTGAGCACCTGGATGCCGAGCGCGGACGGGTCTATTATGTCGAAGATCTTTTGCGACGCGTAGGTCTCGTAGAAGTCGCCTACGCCGGCGTGATCGCGTCCAACGATAAAGTGGGTGCAGCCGTAATTCTTCCTGGCGATCGCGTGCAGCACGGCCTCTCGCGGCCCCGCGTACCGCATCGGCGCCGGATAGACCCCTAGCAGCACCCGTGACGACGGGTAATAGTTCTGCAGCAGCGCCCTATAGGCCGCCATACGCGTTCCGGCCGGGATGTCGTCGGCCTTGGTTGCCCCCACCAACGGGTTTAGGAACAGCCCATCAATGATTTCAAGGGCCACCTTGTGTAGGTATTCGTGGGCGCGGTGAACCGGGTTGCGGGTTTGGAACGCAACGATGCTCCGCCATCCGCGCTCGGCGAAGATACGCCGTGTGTCGTTTGGTTTGTAGTACTCGGTACCGCGATATCCCCTAGGCATGACGTGGAAGGAGAGGCTTCCTGCCACGGCGAGGGGGCCTTCCTTGAGCAGGGCGGCCACGCCCGGATGGGAAGTAGAGGTCGTGCCGTAGACGCGGTTCGCCTCGGTGTCCAGGTCGACTTCGAACACCTCGGCTATCTCGAGAGTTGCCAGGTGGACACCTTTGGACTTGAGCCGAACTCTCCGGTGCTTTGGCGCGAGAGACCTTCCGGGTAGTTGCAGTGTTATCGGAATTGGCCAGAGCTCCCCTGAGGGAAGCGACATGTCCTCTACCACTGTTTTCCATGCAAGCTGGTCCATAAAGCCCGTAAGCGGGGAGTAGGCGCCAAGGCCGATCATCTCCAAGTCGCCCAAGACGCGCGGTGAGCACTCCACGTCGAGATCGGTGGACTTGGGTGTATCGGGTGCTACTAGATCGAAGTGCGTCAGCTCACCGCCGTGCGGCAATGGTAGCCATGGCCAGGAGGTCGTGTTCATGATGGGGTCCTTGCTACTGTCGTAAACTGTCGCTCACGCTGTCTCGTCGAGGCCGCATTCATCCAACGCCCCCCGGCGATCGAGTCTTGGAGTTCGTCCAGATCCCACATTCCGTGCGCGCCTGTCCCTCGAACCGGCCGGCGCGCGGATCCTCGCCCGCCCTGACGGCTCTTGTGCAGGGCCAGCACCCCATGGACAGGAATCCCTCGAGATAAAGTGGGTGCAGGGGAAGATCGGCCTCCTGCCGGTAGGCTTCCAGATCCTTTCGGGTCCAGGCGATGAGGGGGTTGATCCGGACCGGATCGCCTTGCTCCACCTCCGCCAACGCTCCACGGGTCGTGGCGGAGTCCCTGGTACGCGCGTTGAGCAAGGCCGGAATGTTGCGCCGGGCCAAGTAATCGTAAAGCGGGGCAACCTTGTTTACCGCGCAGCAGCGCTGAGGGTCGGACAGGTATAGCGCCTCGGCGCTACCCTCACCATCAAGGGTGACAAACTGAGCCTGTCCGTAGCGGTTCTTGAGCAAGTCCCAAAAGTCGAGCGTCTGCGGGAAGTGATAGCCGGTATCGACAAAGAGGACCTCTCCGGAGAATCCTGCATTGACCGCCACGTCTATGAGCACGCTGCCCGAGATGTTCAGGCCGGTCGTGATGGCCAGTCCTGGATGGTGCGCCAGCGCCCATTCGATGCGCGCCCGTGTCGCCTCAAGCAATTCGTTCACCGAGTTCTCCCTTCGAGCGCAGGAGTTCGAGCACCCGGTCCACGCATTCCGTAAGCGCCATTTCCGAAGTATCCAGCATCAGCGCTGGATGCTCGGGCGTCTCATAGGGGTCATTCACGCCGGTCAGTCCTTGCAGTTCGCCACGTGCGGCTTTGGCGTAAAGAGCCTTGGTGTCGCGGGCCCGCAGAACCTCCAAAGGCGCATGCACGAACACCTCGAGTCCTTGCTTGGACGCCTGGAGGGCCTCTGCGCGAGAGTCCCGGTATGGGCTTATGGCTGATACCAGGGCGGTGACGCCATTTCGCGTTAGCAGGTGGGCGATATAGCCGAGGCGGCGCACCTGCAGGTCGCGGTCAGCTCGCGAAAAGCCCAGGTCAGGAGAGATGAATGAACGAATCTCGTCGCCGTCAAGGATCTCGACCGGGATGCGCCGGCTTTCCAACTGGCCGGCGACGGCGCGCGCGATCGTCGTCTTGCCCGCGCCCGATAGGCCGGTGAACCAGACCAGAGGGGCGTGAAGCTGGTTAGTCATGCTTGGAGGGCTCCTTTGCTTTTGTGGAAGTCGGCTAATCGGTGCGTCGGTCTCGAGGCACGCGGGACGGAGGGTGATGTCGCCCTGTGACTGCAGCGATAAAGGCTTCGCAGTGTGGACTCGCGGTGGGGCCAGTCAATTCCTGAGGGGGCGACGCCGTTGTCCTTAAAGGCTGCGCGATCCGACCGGAGCTGCTCGAAGACGACACGATCCTCGGCAGTTATCGTTGCTACAAGTCTGTCGGCAAGGCCCTTTGCGAAGGCGGGAGCCGCTCCACTGCT
>JAKAPV010000188.1 GCA_021806845.1 Bacillota bacterium
TGGTAGTGCGCGCCGCGGTAGTTCTGGGCTTCCGAGGCGAGCATCGAGTGCATGGCGTGTCCCGCCTCGTGCACGAGCGTGAAGACGCTGTCGCGCGTGCCCGTGTAGGTCATGAGGATATAGGGATGCACGTCGTAGACGCCGAGCGAATACGCGCCGGACCGCTTCCCGCGGTTCTCCAGGACGTCGACGTAGCGCTGCGTCAGAATGCGCTCAAGGAGCTCCCCGTAGGCGGGGCCCAGCGGATGCAGCGCATCCGTCACGAGGCTGCACCCCTCCTGCCAGCTGCGCTTCTCGTCGGGCAGTTCCACGATCGGCGGGTAGATGTCGTAGAAGTGGAAGGAATCCACGCCGAGGCGCCGCTTGCGCCAGGCGAGATAACGGCGCAAAACCGGCAGCGCGGCGTGCACCTCCGCGACGAGATTGTCGTAGACGGCCGTCGGCAGGGTCCGCGCATCGAGCGCCGCCTCGAGGGCCGACGGATACTTGCGCACCCTGGCCTCGGTGACGGACGTGCGGATCTGCTGGTCGAGGGTTGAGGCAAAGGTGTGCCGGTGCACCTTGTAGGGTGCGTGGATGCCGAGGTAGGCCTCGCGGCGGACCGTGCGGTCCTCCGACATCACGTATTGCGAGTAGCGCCCGTGCGAGAGCGGCAGGCGATGGCCCTCGGAGTCCTCGATCTCTCCGAAGTCGAGGTCCGCGTTCGAGAGCTGGCTCGCCACCGTCTCGGCCCCCTGCAGCACCGGGGAGAAGGCCGCGAGCAGCGCCTCTTCCTGCGGCTGCAGGACGTGCTGGCGCATCCGCTCGATGCGCTGGAAGGTGTGCCCATATTCCTCGAGGCCGGGCGCTTCTGTCCTGAGCTGCGCGATGCGCCCTTCCGGCAGCGCGACGAGTTCCGGCACGACGAAGGACGTCGCCTCGCCGGTCTGCGCCGCGATCGCCTGCGCCTTCGCAATCATCTCCGTGCCCACGGGATCCTGCGTATCCTGGTCGTGGGTGAGCATCGCGTACGCGTAGGCGCGCTCCATCTTGCGGCCGAGGTCGTCCTCGGCGCGCAGCGCCTGCAAGAGCGTGCCGCCATCCTGGCCGAGCGCTCCGCGAAAGCGCCCGAAGGACTTCCCGTCCGCTTGCAGCGCGTCCAGCGCCTTTTGCCATTCGCCCTGGTTTTGGTAGAGGTCCTCGAGCTTCCACTGCAGCGATGCGTCCTGCTCGCTGCGCGTCTGAATCGCCTGCGTCATGTCGCGCGTTCCCCCTTACAATGGACACCTATCTTCTGCCAGCGGCCGCGGAGTCCCTCCTTGGACGCCTGCAGGAGGGCGCGGCAGAGGCGCGAAACCCTTCTCATCCGAGAGGAGGACCCGTCCGGATGCCCACCCCTGAGCCGAGATTGCCGAGTATCGAAGACCTGAAGGCTGCGCATGAACGGATTCGCGCCCGGCTCCTCCCGACGCCGCTCCTCGCGGCGCGGTCCGAAGACGCCCCCCTCTGGCTGAAGCCGGAAAACCTCCAGCGCACCGGCTCGTTCAAGTTCCGCGGCGCGTACCACAAGCTTGCCCGACTGGACCCTGACGTCCGCGCGCGCGGCGTGATCGCCTACTCGTCCGGCAACCACGGACAAGGGGTGGCCTGCGCAGCGCAGATCTTCGGCTGCCCTGCGACCATCGTGATGCCGCAAGGTGCGGTGCAGGAGAAGGTCGACGGCATACTGCGCTACGGCGCCCGCGTCATCCAGTGCGAGGGAGGCTCGGACGAGCGGCGGCGCATCGCCGAGGAGCTCTCCGCCCAGGACGGCATCGCCATCGTGCCTCCGTACGACGACATCGAGATCGTCATGGGACAGGCGAGCGTCGGCATCGAGATCGCACAGGAGCGTCCGACGATCCGCCAGGTGCTGGTGCCGGTCGGCGGCGGCGGGCTGCTCTCCGGCGTCGCGCTCGCCGTCCGCACCCTCTTGCCCGATGCGCGCATCGTCGGCGTCGAGCCCGCCGGTGCGGACGACCTCTACCGCAGCCTGCGCGCGGGCGAGCACGTGCGTCTCCCCAGCGTCGACACGATCGCCGACGGCCTGCGCACGCAGTCGGTCGGAGAGGTCAACTACCGCATCCTGCGCGAGGCCGTGGACGAGGTGGTCACCGTCACGGACGCGGAGATCCTCGAAGCCTGCCGGGCCCTCCTGCTGACCGAAAAGCTGGTCGTCGAGCCGTCGGGCGCCGTCACCCTGGCCGCCTTCCGGTCGGGACGCGTGCCGCGCGGCCTGGAGACGGCCGCCGTACTCTCGGGCGGCAACATCTCGCGCGATGTCTTGCGCTCCCTCCTCGGTCATTGAGCCGCAGGGCTGGCGGAGTAGCCGTCGTCCTGTTCGCCGCCTCTCTTTGGGGCCTCTCGGGAACCGCGGCGCAGATCCTCTTCGACGGCCGCGGCGTGAGCCCGGAACTGCTCGTCACCGTACGGCTCTGGGGTGCGGCGGCGCTGCTCTTGCTGGCGATCGCGCTGAGACGCCCGCGGAGCCTGCGCCTGCAGCGGCGCGATCTCCTGCAGGTCGCCATCTTCGGCCTCTTCGGCTTCTTCCTCGTGCAGTATTCCTACTTCGCCACGATCGCCGCCGCCGGTGTCGCAACCGCGACATTCCTGCAGTATCTCGGCCCCGCCCTGATCGTCCTCTATACCGCCATCGCAGGCCGCCGCCTGCCGTCCGCCGCGGAGTCGGTCGCGCTCCTTCTGGCGGTCGGCGGCACGGCGCTGCTCGTCCTCGGCGCCGGCGGCCTGCGCGTGACCGGAGCGGGACTCGGCTGGGGCCTCTTTTCCGCGGCCGCGCTCGCCTTCTACACGATCTATCCGGTGCAGCTCCTCAGGCGCCTCGGCCCCTGGACGACGAGCGCTTACGGCTTCCTCTTCGGCGCGATCGCCGCGACCGTCTTTTTGCCGCAGCATTTCGGCGCCATCGGCCAGCTGCTGTCGAAGGACCTGCTGCTCGTTCTCTTCGTCGTCGTCTTCGGCACGCTGATCGCGTTCGCGCTCTACGTGTCGGCGCTCCGCCACCTGACCCCGACGGAGGTCGGCATCGCGGCTACCGCGGAACCGCTCTCCGCCGCGGCGAGCGCCTATCTCGTACTGGGGCAGGCTTTGCAGGGGTGGCAGTATGTCGGCGGCGGCCTCATCATGGCCGCGGTCGTCGTGCTCGCCGCCCTCGGCGGAAGGAGCGCGGCACCGCGCGTGGAACGTACCGCAGTAAGCGCTGGCGGGAGGCCCGATCCCTGATGCAGATAGGATCGCTGATGCTGCCGCTCGAACGATCCCTGATCTCGCCGCTCGCTACCCTCGAAGAAGCGTACACGATGCTGCTGGACGCACACCTCACCTGCCTCGTGCTCGACGAGCAGCCGCGCGGCCGCATCGTCCGCATGCGCAGCATCCTCGAGCACCTCGCAGGCTCTGTGCTGCACGGCATGCGCGCAGACCCGACCCGTCCCGTCGCGACGCTCGCCGAGCACGTGGAGACCCTGCCCTACGCCGCCCCCGTCGAGCAGGCCGCGCAGGCCCTCTGGCGACGGCCGAGCCGGGCCGTGCTGGTGAGCGGCGAGCACGGTGAAGTGGTGGGGCTGGTCGGCTGGCCGCAGGTCAACCGGTTCTTCGAAGACATTCTAGACATCGAAGGCGCGGTGCATCTGGAGTTCCCCCTCGGCGACACGCCTGGCCAGATGGCCCGCGCGCTGCAGGCGATCGCGGATGCCGGCGCGAACGTGCGCGCCACCTACCTCTCGCACCCGCAGGGCGGGCTGCGCAGCGGCACCGTCTACGTGCCGCCGGAAGGCGCCGCCGCGGCAAGAGCGGCGCTCGAGAAGGCGGGGTTCGAGATCGTCTGACCCTCCTGCAGGAGCGGCGCCCGGGACTTTCCCGGGCGCGTCGTTTTGCTGCGGGCGCATCGGCATGCGCACGTGCTGAGGGAGGACCTGCCGTCGTCAGCCCACCGCATCCGCGGCGAAGAGGATATGCCCCCCGGCGTCCGGCATGCGGCGGCAGGCATCCACCTCCAGATCCAGGAGCGTCCGAAATAGGTTGTCTCGCGTCCTGAGTGCTTCGAGCCCGGCGTCGGGCACGCTCAGAAGGCAGTCGGTCGCGGATAGACCCAGCGTTCGCAGTCCGCTCTCGCTGAGCAGCTGCCGCAGTTCGCCGGCATGCAGCATCTTGGCCGGATGCGGCGAGAACGCCTCCGTAAGCACTCCCGTCTCATACACCTGGCGGAGTTCTTGCGCCGCAACGGATTCTGGGGGCGCCCACCCTCGGCTGAGCGATGATGCGAGCGCCCCCACGGTGCTCATCACCGTTCCGATCAGGCGCCCGCCCGGCGCCAGCGCCTGGCGAAGATCTCTCAGGGCCGCGGGCATGTCTTGCGGATAGTAGTTCAGCACTCCGCCCAGGCAGAGGATGACATCGAAAGTGCCCACGTCCAGTGTCCCGATATCGAACAGGCTTGCCTGGTAGAATCCCTCGACCGCCGACTCCACCTGCGCCGCGCGGACCCGCTCTCTGGCCGCGGCGATCATTGCGTCTGAAACGTCGAGGAGCGTCACGCGGCAGCCCTGCTCCGCGAGCCAAATCGCAAACCGGCCCGGCCCGCTGCCCACGTCCAGTGCGCGCGATGCTGGAAGCGCCCAGTCCCGCAGAAACTGCGTGATGACATGCAGCTGCACCTGCCCCAGCATCGTATCGAACCTGGCCCATTCGCGCTCAGCGCCGTACTCGTTGTAGAAGGCCCGGATGTTTTCGGCATCCGGGGTCGGCGTGTCCATCTGATCCCCCCATCGCACTGCAGTGCGGCTCCAGGCCAGGGAGCCCGCGCAGTGCGCGGGCTCCCTGTGCTTGCGACGGCTAGAGCCCGTAGATCTCGCGGTATTTCGCTTGCACGTAACTGACGTAGGGCTGGGGGTCGAGGTCGCTGCCCGTCGCCCGGCGCAGCATCTCATCCGTCGAGTAGGTCCGCCCCAGCTGATGAAGGTTCTTGCGCATCCAACCGAGCAGAGGTGCGAACTCGCCCCCGCGCACCAGCGCGGAGAGATCCCCGAGGTCGCGCGAGGCCGCCTGCCACAGCTGGCCGGAGACGATGTTGCCGACGCTGTAGCCGATGAAGATCCCGAGGCCCCCCGTCCAGTGGATGTCCTGCAGGGCTCCCTCGAGGTCGTCCTTGGGCGTGATGCCGAGGTAGGAGCGCATCTTCTCGGCCCAGGCGCCCGGCACGTCCTGTACCTGCATGTCCCCCCGCATGAGCGCCCGCTCGATCTCGAAGCGCAGCGCGATGTGGAGGTTGTAGGTCACCTCGTCCGCTTCGACGCGGATGAAGGAGGGCTCTGAGAAGTTGACAGCGCGGTAGAGATCCTCCGGTCCCGCCTCACCGAGCTGACTTGGGAAGTGGCGCTTTGCGACCGGCAGGAAGTACTCCCAGAACGCGCGCGAGCGGCCGACGAGGTTCTCCCACATCCGCGACTGCGACTCGTGCACGCCGCCCGAGATCGGCTGGCCGAGTGGCGTACGCGCCCACTCCTGCGGCAGGCCCTGCTCGTACATGCCGTGGCCCGCCTCATGGAGTGTCCCAAAGAAACCGCCCGGGAAGTAGTCCGGGTCCGCGTTCGTCGTGATGCGGACGTCGTCGACGCCGAAGGATGTCGTGAAGGGATGGATGGAGATGTCCTGGCGGCCGCGCTCGAAGTCGAAGCCGAACGCCTTGATCGCCGCGAGCCCGACCTGCCACTGGGCATCGGTCGGATAGTTGCGCAAGAGGATCGAGCGGTCGACGCGGCTTGTGCGTCCCGCGATCTCCTGCACAAGCGGCAGGAGTCCCGCCTTCAGAGATCGGAA
>JAKAPV010000189.1 GCA_021806845.1 Bacillota bacterium
GAAATCCGTATGACCTCGCCATCTTGGACCTCACCGTGTCTGGTGGGATGGGCGGCGCCGAAGCCGCCGTGCAGCTGCGCGCCCTGGACCCGGGCCTCAAGTTGATCGCTTCGAGCGGCTACTCGAACGATGCCATCCTCGCTGACCACGTCTCGTTCGGCTTTGACGGAGTACTGGCGAAGCCATACCGCCTGCGCGATATGGAGGCGGCGATCGAGGTCGCTCTGCAGAACGATCGGGCGCTCAGGGAGGAGACTGCGGCGGCCCGCGACGTCTAGGGGAGAGCGCCGAACGGCACTCGCAGATCCGCAGCGTGCGGTCCTAGCGGAAGTACGCGTAGCGACCCTGCCAGGCCGCGAGCACGAAGGAAGGCTGCGCGCTCAGGGCGGGAGCCGCGGTGAAGCGCCGCGGGGCAGGGGGCAGCGCGATGCGTCGCCCGCTGCCTGAACTCGGGTTGATCTGCCAGAGCGACGCCTGGTGGAGGAGGCCGCTCGTCGATCCAGGCAGAGCGGGAAGTCCGAGCAGGTAGCCTTCCTTCCCCGGGAGCGCCGCGAGCGTCACGATTCCCGCACCCGTCGCTGCCCGCGCGGCGGAAGGAAGGCGCACCCATGTGATCCGCCCCGCGTGCCAGAGCCCGAGGCGGCCGGTGCTTTGCTGCAGGAGCAGCACGGCGGGCTCGCCCCCTTGCGGCGTCAGGGCGATGGGCTTGAGGGCCGCCGGGAAGCGCTGGACGACGCGCATTTGCAGGCTGCGCTCGGATGCGGCCAGCAGGACGTAGTACGTTTCAGGCTCCGGTGAAGCCGCGAGCCAGATCTGACCTCCTGCCGCGACGAGCGGAGCGGGGAGGGGCCGCAGCGCCTGCGGCAGCCGCAACGATCGCAGCCCTGCGGCCGTCAGGCGCGCGAGGATCGCCGGTCCCATTTCCATCTGCGTCTTTGGATCAAAGGTTGCAATCTCGTCAAAACAGAGGGCCCCGCCGCAGGCGCTGACGGAGACCGGCGGCGTGCCGTTGCGGACCTGTCGCACCGGGCCGAAGCCCCCGCCGCCGACGTACGGCACGACGCCGTCCGACGTGGCGACGTAGATGCTCTCGCCCACGGCTGCGATAGGCGTCTCGGCCGAGCCGGGGGCGGCGAGCCCCAGGCTGCCGCCGGGCAGGGCGAGGGGCCTCTGGCCTTCCTTTTGCAGGAGGATGCTCCCGCCAGGCGTCGCGTAAGCGAGGTAGACCTTGCTGCCCGCCATCGCGACACCGGTCGTCATCGCGTCCTTTGGCGCCCCCTGCAGCGCCTGCCACGCACCCTGGGGCGGCTGCGACACCGCCCCGCCGCAGCCGGCGACGAGCAGCAGCACGCCGAGCGGGGCGGCCCCGAGGCGAGCGCGCCTCATGGCCGTTCTCCGGCAGTGGCGGGGCGCCAGAGGCGCAGGTAGCCGAGCGACGCTGCGCCGGCGACGATGGCCGTGCCGGAGAAGAGCGCCCATGGACCGCCGTAGGTGAGGAGGGTGCCCCCCACCAGCGGGCCGACCGCGGACCCGGAGCGGTTGGCGATCGTGAGTAGGCCCATGGCCTTGCCGCGGTCGGAGGAGTGGGCGCGCGCAGCGAGCAGCGCAGTGACGCTCGGCTGGAGGAGGCATTCCCCGGCCGTAATCACCGCGACCGGCAGGAAGAAGGGCAGGAACCCGCGCAGCGGTGCCATCATGGCGAAGCCGATCGCATAGAGGGCGGCCCCAGCTGTGATCGCCGCGACCGGCGACCAGTTGCGCGAGAGCAGTGTCGCGGGAATCTGCAGGAGCACGACCAGCAGCGCATTCTCAGCCGCCAAGTAGCCGAAGTCGGTCGGCGGCAGGTGCAGGTAGACCGTGAGGTAGCCCGGTACGACCCAGTAGAGTTGGGAGTAGGCGACGGCCACCAGCACGAGGAGGCTCACGACCCAAAGGAGATCGTGGTCGCGCAGCAGCGCGAGGCCGAATCCGCCGTGCTCTGCCTGGCGATTCTGGCTCGCCTCGCGTTCCGCGCCGCGCAAGAGGCTCGGTGCGGCGAGCCCGAATGCGGCGGCGATCGCTCCGCTCAGCACGAAGAGGATGTCGAAGGAGCCATGCAGGAGGAAGGCACCCAGCATCGGACCGATGATGATGCCGGCGTTCGCGGCGATCCTCTGCAGGCTGAAGGCGGGATAGAGGTCTTCCCGCGGCACGATGTCCGCGACGAGCGCCTGCGAGGCCGGCACGAAGAGCGGCAGGATGCCGCCGCGGACGATGACGAGGACCACGATCCAGACGGGAGCGCTGACGAACGCAAGCGCGATGGAAGCCGCCGCCGCGCCGCCGAGCGACAGGACCATGGTCGGAAGGCGTCCCCAGGCGTCGGCCAAGAGGCCGCCGCCGACGACCGACAGCACCTGGGCCGCACCCTGCCCGAGGAGGACGAGGCCGACGACGGCCAGGCTCACGTGCAGGGCGTCATGCAGGAATACCGTGAGGAAGGGGAAGACGAGGGACGTCCCGATTGAGTTGAAGAGCCGACCGGCGAAGAGCACCCAGAATGCCCTCGGGTATCGGCGAAGGGCGTTGGCCACGAGTCACTTCCTTACGTGGGAGCGGCATGCGGGCATCTGCTATGATTGGTTTCGACATTTTGCGGGACGACTCCCGCACGGCGGAGGCGATCGGTTGGCAAGATCGGCAGGGGGAGGGAGGTCCGCGCTCGTCACGGGCGGCGTCGAGGGACTCGGTCGGGCGATCGCGGAAGCGCTGCTGGCGGACGGCTACGCCGTGACCGCGACCCACCGGTCGTCCGACGAGCGGGCGAAGGCGTTTTCCGATGCCGCGCGGATGCGCGGCCAGCGCCTGCAGGCGATCGCGGCTGATGCCGCCCGAAGGCAGGACGTCGAGCGCTCGATCGAGGCCCACCTGGAGGCGTTCGGCCCGCCCTGGGCGCTCATCCTCTCGGCGGGGCCCTTCCTGGGGGCGCGCAGGACGCTCGTCGACACGCCGCCCGAGGACGCCGTCGACATGGTGGACGGAAACCTTGTCGCGACGCTGCGCTACGCACAGGCCGTGCTGCCGGGCATGCGCGCCGCCGGGGGCGGACGGGTGATCCTGTTCGGCTACGACCGCGCGGGCGAGCTGCCTGCCTGGCCGGGCCGCGCCGCGTACGCCGCGGCGAAGAGCGGCGTCGTGTCGCTCGGGCGCACGCTCGCAGCCGAGGAGGCCACCTATGGCATCACGGTGAACACGATCTGCCCGGGCGACATCAGGGATCCCCTGAAGGAGGGGACGATCGCGCAGGCGCGCGAGGGCGGAGGCGTCAAGGCGCCGGTCGGACGGGCGGGCAGCGGCGAGGACATCGCGCGCGTCGTGCGCTTCTTCCTCGCGGACGACGCGGACTTCCTGACGGGGAATCTCGTGTACGTGACAGGCGGTTTGGATGTTCTGGACCGAGGACGCGCATAGGAGGCTGCATGTGGACAAAAATGCCGTTCGCCGCGCCATCAGCGATCTATTGCAGGCCATCGGGGAGGACCCGGGGCGCCTGCGCGGCACGCCGGACACAGTGGCGGAGGCCGCGCTCGAGCTCTACGGCGGCTATGGGCAGGACCCCGCGGCGGGACTCGAGGTCATCGCGGGTCCTGACAACCTGATCGTGATGCGCGACATCCCCTTCTTCTCGATGTGCGAGCACCACCTCCTGCCGTTCTTCGGCCGCGCGCAGATCGCGCTGCTGCCCAAGGACGGCAGGATCGCGGGCTTTGGATCGCTCGCCCGCGTCGTCGACGTCTGCGCCCGCCGCCTGCAGATCCAGGAGCGCCTGACGGAAGAGGTCGCGGACGCCCTGTGGCGCGGTCTCAGCCCGCAGGGGGTCTATGTCTCGCTGCAGGCGCAGCAGCTCTGCATGCAGATGGTCGGGGGACGCGAGATCGGCGCCGTCACCGTGACGGTCGCCGCGCGCGGCGCGCTTTCGGAGGGGCGGCTGCGCGACGAGGCGCTGCGCCTGTTCGGGACCGGAGCATGATCGGTCAGCAGTCGCAGACGCTCTGGGCGCGCGCCCAGGCCGCCATCGCCGGCGGTGTCAACTCGCCGGCGCGCAGCTTCCGGCCAATGGGCGGCGACGCCCCGGTGTTCGTACAGTCCGCGCGCGGCGGCCGCTTCATCGACGCGGACGGCCGCAGCTACATCGAGTTTCTCGCCGCGTTCGGACCGAACATCATCGGACACGGCCATCCGCACGTGCTGGCCGCGCTCGAGCGTCAGCTGCGCGATGGCCTCCTGTTCGGCACGCCGTGCGCTGCGGAAGTGGAATTCGCCGAGCGCCTGCTCGCGGCGATTCCGGAGATGGAGCAGGTGCGGCTGGTCTCCTCCGGCACGGAGGCTGTGATGTCCGCGATCCGCCTCGCGCGGGCGGCGACCGGACGGCGCCTGATCGTGAAGTTTGACGGCAACTACCATGGACATGCCGATGCGGTCCTCGTGCGCACGGGCTCGGGCGCGGCGACGGCCGGCGGCGGCGGCGATTCGGGGGGCGTGCCCGACGGCGTGCGCCAGGATTCTCGCAGCCTCCCGTACAACGACCTTGCGGCGCTTGCGGAGCTGATCGCGCGGGAGGGCAACGAGATCGCCGCCGTGCTGATCGAGCCGATCTCCGGCAACATGGGCGTCGTCCTGCCGGAGCCCGGTTACCTTGAGGGTGTCTCGCGGCTCGCCCACGCTTGCGGAGCGCTGGTGATCGACGACGAGGTGATCCTCGGCTTCCGCCTGCGCTACGGCATCATCGGACCTGCGATTGGGCTCTCGCCGGACATCGTCTGCCTTGGGAAGGCGATCGGCGGCGGTCTCGCCCTTGGCGCGTACGGCGCGCGCAGGGAACTCATGCGCCTCATCGCGCCGCTCGGGCCGATGTTCCAGGCCGGGACGCTCGCGGGGAATCCGCTCTCCGTCTCGGCCGGCATCGCCTCGCTCGAAGTGCTCTCAGGGCCGGGCGTCTACGATCTCCTCGAGGAGCGCGGCGCGCGCCTGGCATCCGGCGTGCTGGCCGCGGGCCTGCGCCATGGACAGTCGATCTCCCTGCAGCGCGTCGGGTCCATGTTCACGCTCTTCTTCCGAACGGCGCCGCCCACGAACTACGAGCAGGCGAAGGCGCACGACGGGGCGGCCTTCCGCCGCTTCTTCTGGGAGATGCTGCAGCGGGGCATTTACCTCGCGCCATCCCCGTACGAGGCGTGGTTCGTCACCCTGGGACACGCGGAGGATGAGATCTCCCAGGCAATTTCGGCAGCGGATGAGGCATTCGCGGCGCTGGCGCAGGGAGCCGCGCACAACGCGGGCGCCTAGCGGCTGCCGCCGTCGCAGTCAGGGATAAGTGCGGCCCGCGTGCCAAGGCGCGCGGGCCGCTTGCGTCGTGCCCAGGGACCCCCCACGTCCGCGGGGCTACCTGCCGATGCGGACGCGCAGCACCCGCAGCCTGCGCGCCGCCGCATAGACGACGCCCACGGCAAGCGGCAGCGCGCCTGCCGCGAGCGCCAGCGCGGAGCCACGGGCAAGGGCCCCGAGGAACCCGTCAGGTACGGTGAAGGCGGCACCGGCGCTTGCCACGAGCGTCGGCACGTGCAGGTGGAAGAAGGGCAGCAGGACGACGGTGAGGACGCCGGCTACGACCGCGTGGAGAATGCGGGCGAGAATGTAGGGCCGCATGCGGATGTCGGTGTCCGCGAGGACCGAGGCGACCTGGCCCTGCACCGAGAGTCCCGACCAGGCGATGATGGCCGAGGCGACGGCGGCGCGCTGCACGAGGGTCGCGGGGACCTTCGCGACCGCGGCGGCGCCGATGTCGATTTCGAGGATGC
>JAKAPV010000190.1 GCA_021806845.1 Bacillota bacterium
CGCCACGTAGGCCACGCCGCCCTGCACCGCCAGGGCGACGTCGCGGTCGCTGCCATTGGACACCTGCTGCGACGAAACCGGGTAACTGTGCCAGGACCCAGCCTGGTTCGTCACGAGCCAAAGGCTCTGCTGCACATCGCTGTATGCCCAGAATTGATGACCTCCGTCGACCCAAAGCCGGCTGCCCTCATATGGCGCCGCAGGCAGGCTCAGAACATTCTGCGGTTGGGACCATGTGACGGCGCCGCCGCCCGCGAGAGCCTGCGTCGGGATGGAGGCCAGGGCGCCGGTCGCTGCCAGCAGGAGGGCCACCAGCATAATGCCAAAATTCCTCAAGCAGATTCGCTCCTTTTCTCAGACTGGTAACCAAGTCATTTTCGATGCGCCGCACTACGGCACATAATCGGGCCCCCCCCTGATCTTTAGGAGGAGATCGCGCGAGAACGGCCGGGTCGGTATCGCAGGTCACGGAAGCTACGCTCGTCGCGCTCAGGCCCTTGCGTGTATGAGAGTAAGGAGCCCGGTCGGGATCGGCCGGGCTCCGCACGTGGTGCGCCCGGCATGGGCGAATGACCTGGGGGTGCAAGTCCCCCGCGGGGCCTGGTCGTGGCAACCGCAAGCCGAAGGCAAGGGTGCCCGTCGTGAGGCGGGATCCAGAGGAAGCCGGAGGCCAAAGTCTCGAGCCGAGGAACACGAATCGCATATGAGGCGCTGGCATCCGGGCGAGTCTGCCACACAAGACGAAGCCCGATACGACCAAAGGATGACGGCGTAAATGCGGCGGCTACGTGAGACGAAGGGAGTCGTTCTTACCCGGGGGAGGACCATCCAGTGGATGGTCCTCCTGCCGGGAATGTCGGCAGCGCCGACAACCCAGTCCGAGAGGGCTGGCTGAACCGGCAGAAGGCAGCAGAGGGCACAGTACCGGAGGCGCTAGCGCCGAGGGGACCCAGGCATGCGAACAAGGGGGCCTGGAGCGGAGAAGTCTGGGACCAGAACCCAGTTGGGGTACTCGCCACCATATCCGTACTGATGCCAATCGGGATGTGAAAGAGAAGTGACGATGTGTATAAGAAATGAGAAAGAATTGTGCTTCCAAAGGGCGCCGGGAGTGCCACCCTGAGCAAGGAGCGTGCCTCGGAGGTGATCGGCATGACGGATTCACCCGAACGGAATCGCCGATCTGGATCGGTTGCAAAGTGATCTATCCGACATCGCCAGCGCACAGATGGAGCCCCCCGTCAACCTTGCAATGCACCTCGCCCAAGTGGATGGCCACTCTGTTCTGGCAGCGGAGGTGGCCGAGGTACACCCGTCCCACCGCCCGTGCTTCTACAGAAACCAGGGGATGTACCGCGGATCGTACATTCGCACCGGCGACGGCGAGCGGGTGATGACGGAGTACGAAGTCTACCTAGCGCTGGCGTCGAGGCAACAGCCGGCGGATGACCGCACGCCGGTCGGAGAGGCGGGCGTCGAAGACCTCGATCCCCAGATGGTCGAGAGCCTGCTTGGACGCGTCCGGACCCGCAGGCCAGGTTTGGCGACCGAGTACTCCTCCCGAGACGACATATTGAAGATGCTGAACGTCATGTCCCCAGATGGCCAGCATCCCACGGTTGCCGGCCTGCTGGCATTGGGCAGGTTTCCGCAGCGGTTCTTTCCCAATGCCGCCATCACCGTTGTCGCCTACTCCGGTAACGAGCCCGATCCTGTCACTCGCCTGGAACTGGACGTCAAGTGCGAAGGTGCCCTGATAAAGATGCTGGACACAGCCGTGAACGTGTTGCAACGTGTGTCAAAGCGTCGTGTCCAGGTCACGGGCATCACGCATCAGGACATCCCGGAATATCCACCTCTGGCCCTCCGCGAGGTGTTGGCGAATGCGCTGATCCACCGAGACTACGGCCGGTACGCAATCGGTTCCCAGGTTCAGGTCCGCCTGTACTCGGACCGCATTGAGGTGCAGAATCCGGGTGGACTGTACGGTTCAGTGTCGGTCGACCAGCTCGGCGAACCAGGCTTGGAGGTTACGCGAAACGCTGCACTGGCCAATCTGGCTGAAGATATGGGTCTGATGGAGAACCGTGGCACCGGCATTCGCGTCATCATGGGCGAGATGCGACGCTCCCTGTTGCCGCCTCCCGATTGGTACGATGGCATCTCCTACTTCCGAGTCACCCTGCATAACTCGACCGTGATGGACGAAGGAACCCTGACATGGCTGGCCAGAGTCGCTCCCGCCAATTTGACCGACCGCCAGCGCTACACTCTCGCGTGTCTATTGCATCAGGGTCGTTTGGAGGAGCATGGATATCGTCGCATCAACATGACCGATGCGACGACGGCTCGACGCGAACTGCAGGCCCTCATGAGGGTGGGGCTCATCAATTCCGTAGATTCTCGGCGGGGGAAGGTCTACGAACTGAAGTCGGAGTTGAGCGCGAAGACCGTTTCGGCCGCTGAAGATCCACCTCTGAGCGACTGGGAAGCCGGCCTCCTCTCGCTGCTGCGCAAGTCTGCACAGCCGCTCTCCACTCGTGAACTCGGTGTGCTTACGAACCGCAATCGACAGTCGGTCCTGCGTGCGCTCAAGCGACTCCTGAACAGAGGTTTGGTCTTACCGACGAGCGCCGCCGTACGTGACAGACGGCAGAAGTATCGGGCTAAGCCGATCATCTGACCCCGCGGCCGGCCACAACCTGAGCGAACGCAGCAGCGTGAACAAGGGCAACTACGTGGCTGGGGTCGGTGAAAGAACGCCTCGCGCCCTCTTCATGATCTGGCCGCCCCGAGGGCGCAACTGGCCACACAATCTGCGTTCGTGAGGAATGTTGCGCATACATTGGACGCTTGCAGCGAAGGTGGCAGTGGCGATAGCAGCGGGCAGCTCGATCTCTCTTGTGGACGCGGCAGAGAGCCCAGTCCCATGATGGTCCGGGCTCTGCACCTTGACATGCGGGCCAGTGGGACTAGCCTTTGGTACCCGTCTTCTTACCGCTGTGGCGTACGTTCTTGATGCCCTTGGTTGTCCCATGACGCTTCGGGCGGTTGTGGCGGCCACTGCGCGTTCCGATCGGGCGGTGCGTCATCGGCTTGTGGACCTTTGGCCGGATACCGCCGGGGCGCTTCTTCGAAGCGGCAGACGGTGCTCCCTTTCCGGCCGCACCTTGGTTCACGCCGGAGTTCGTCGCGTTGCCGTTGTGGAGGGTGGAGGCGTACGCGTTCTCACTCACGAGCTGCTTCCAGAAGCTCGAGGACTCGTAGCCGACCTTCCAGATCGCGATACCGTAGAGGCCATACTTCTTGGCGATCTGGAGCTTGTCGGTGAGACTCTGGCGACCGGGATAGAACGCGACGTGCTGCTGGCCGTTCTGGGTGTAGGTGACCTTCGTCTCGTGGGAGGTAGATTCGTAGTGCTTGTTCTTTGCCGGAGCCGTCCGCGTTACCTTCTGCGGCACCGTGTAGGCCGAGCCGTTGGTCGTGTTCCAGTCGTAACCGTAGGTGTTGACACCGAGGATGATCTTGTTCGCCGGAACGCCCACCTGAATGGTGTGCTTGACGGCTGCGACGACCCAGGCGTGCGGTGACACGGGGGCCGGGGGACTCGTGTTGTCGTGATGGTCGTACGTCATCAGGATGAACTGAGTAGTATACCGCAACACCGAGTGGTTCATGTCTCTGAGGTGCTGTAAAAGTGGCTAGGCTACCTCAGACGCAGCGAGGCTCTGGTTTTCGGGCTCCCGCTTGTCTAAAGGGGGGCAGTAGGGGATCGAGGCCGAATTGCTGATGCAAGTCTGGTACTGCTCAACGTCGAGAGCGGAGTCGCTGTCACCTTGCGAACTCTTGGGTGAGCACGCCTAACACAAGGTTTGGGACGCTGTGGTTCTGAAGAAACGTGGAGCCGACTCAAGGCCGCCCGACCGTATGTGGATCGGCCTTCCAAGAGATGGTGAAGGGTCAAGGAAAACCGATAACTTGAAGCGAAACGAAGATGAACGGGTGGCCACCGGAGCCAAGGTGCTCCTCGCCTGGATCGGCGGGTTTTCTATAGATCCTCACTCTTCACCTGATCTGGGGGGCTGGACCATTGGATGGGCAAGAGGCGTTCCGGGCTCACGTAGCGGCTGTCAATTCTCTGTCCCTGGAGGCGACCAACGCCTGGATCTCCGATGATTACTTCGGTGTATTCTGCGTGGGTGACGCCGGTACCTACGAGCTCTACCGGGCGGATGACATACGGGAGGGCAGCCGTCAGGCTCTTACCCTATATGAGGGAAGAGAGCCCTATTGGGCCTATGAGCCGCTTTCGTCAGGCGCTAGGGGGAGTGAGTTCATCCAGGTGTCGCGCCTGGACTTCTCTCTTGGTGGCGATGTCGTGATGTCCGCTCTGGTCACTGAGGTTTTTCGCTTGGAGGACGGTGGGTGGAAGCTCGTCCGTCAGTACATGGAAAAGTTTCGCCCGTCCTGATGCCTGTAAGCAAAGCACCACGACGGTAACGTCTGTGACGTGCTGTAACAGCGGCTAAGCTACCACCTCCGGCGCAGTATGGTTTCTGTCGGCTGGTTTAGCGGCAGGGTTCGTAGGCCGTGGCTCAAGACCGAGCTGCTGGCGCAGGTGGGTGATCTGGTGCTGCTCAAGGTCGGTTATGCCGAGGCGCTGCCACCTGGCGGTCGCGCGGGTCAGAGCGCCAAAGACTAGCTTCAAGGCGCTGTGCTCGTCGAAGAAGCGGGGAATGGTCTTGGTGCGCCGGCGCTCCTCTTCGAAGCTCCGCTCGATGAGGTTTGTGGTGCGCACGAATTTGCGGTGAGCCGCCGGCAGCTGCAGGTGTGCCAGGCTGGCTGGGAGGTCATCGGTGAAGCTGCGCACCGCGGAGGGGAACTTTCGCTCGTAGCGGCCGATGAAGACCTCGGCGGCCCTCTTGCCCTCGTCAGGGTTGGGGGCCTCCCGCACTGCGGCGAGATAGGCCTTGATCTCGGCGCGCATCTCTTGAGGCACCTTGTCCAGGATACTGCGCACCTTGTGGGCCCAACAGCGGATGCGCACGCTCTTCGGCCACATGGTCTCCACCGCGGTGATCAGGCCCGGAGCGCCGTCGGTGGTGATGCTCAGCGGTACCTTGAGGCCGCGCCGGACCATGTCCCGCAGGAATTCAAGCCAATTCTCCAGGCTCTCACGGCTCCCCATCGCCAGGTGCAGCAGCACTCGTCGGCCGTCACGAAGGATCCCCCAGGCGACCAGGACGCCGTCCTTGACGGTCCCGGTGCGGCGCAGCGGCTCGAGATGGCGTCGAGGAACAGGTACACCACATCGAAGTCGTCCAGCCGGCGATCGCGGAAGCTGAGGTACTCAGCCCACAGCGACTCGGTGACAGCGCTGACGTCGGTGCGGGTGAGCAGCCGCTCGCCGGTTGCATCGCGCAGCGCGTCCTCGATGTCCCGCGTTGAGAGCCCTCTGACGTACATCTCCGCTACCATCCGCTCCAGCACGTCCGTGTTGCCCTCCAGGAACTCCACCACGTGCGAATGGAACCGCTCTACGCTGCCCTGCACCTGTGGCATCTGCACCGGGAGCGCGCCCTCCGCCGTGTTCATGGACTTGGGCCGGTAGCCGTTGCGGTAGCCTCGCAGATCGTCCCCGTTCTCCCGTCGCGCGTAGTGATCGCGCCCAAGGAACGAGGTCACCTCGCGCTCCACCAGTTCTTGCACGAACTTCTGCGCGCCCAACCGCATTAACTCGCCAACGACCGAGCCGTCGCCCT
>JAKAPV010000191.1 GCA_021806845.1 Bacillota bacterium
ACGAACAGATTCGCGATGCGATCGACGCCGTCTGGCAGGAGAAGAACCGAAGATGATCCGGCACCTGCAGGCTCGGGTCGCGTCCGTCCGTGTGGTGTCTGCCGGACCGTTCAGCGGCTTCCGGTGCGTCCGAACCACCAACGCCACAGCCACCGACAGACCGGAAGGTTCTCCATACTTGTTACCGGGCTACTGCTGGCGCACCCGACTGGCGATGAGTGCGGGCTGTCGCCCTTCGGCCGAACTTTCTCTATACATGCTACTTCAGGACAGGTGGAGACATGGAGCAGGAGCCTTCTACCATGCAATTGCTGGAGACTTGGCGCGATCTTGTGGCTACTAGACAGCCGCACAGCTCGATACGCGTCGGCGATACGGAAGCCGCGGTCGCCGCGCACGACGAGATTCTGACGATGCAGTTCATCCGGGCGACCTACCCCTGGGCCAACGGCCCCTTCTACGGCCTGACGCTTCCGGACCGGGGCGCCCGGGAGCTCCTGGTGCAGGCGATGAAGCAGGCCGATTTCATCGGGCTGCACCGACGGCCGGAATGGTACTTTCGCCCGCTCGCCGAGTGCATTATGCAGTACTATGACATTCGGCCCAGCCAACTCTTCTACGCCTTTGAAAACGCGTACATCAGCAAGCTGGCGGAATTCTACCGCTGGTTCAGGGATGTTCCGGTCCTCCTCATCGGCGGAAAGGCGGAGCGCTACCGTGCGGTCTTAGAGCGCCGCTACGGATGGACCGGAGTCGTCGGCACGGTGACCCACTGGCGGTGGACCGACCTTGAGCAGAGTCGCGCTGCGATGCGAAGCTTCGACTATCGCGTCGCGATCATCGGCGCGGGCGTTGCCGCCAAGGTCTTGGCAGCGGACGCAAAGGCGGCGGGAAACGTGGGGATCGATTTCGGCAGCGGCATCGACACGTGCATCCAGTCGGATGCGGAGGGCGTCGACGCGTGGGACTGGTCGAAGTTCCCCAAATATGGGCCGGAGACCGGCGAGCACTTGCGGGAGGCCTCACCCCCGATGTGAGGTTGCCACATTCCGGATCCGGTCGGTAAGGAGGCGCAGCAGCTAACCGTGCACTTTCTATTCACGAACAACAGTCCGCTGATCAAATATGGCCTCGCACCGGGACTCGTCGACATCGGACATGACGCAAGCGTCATCGGGCTTTGGCAAATACCTGCGGATCAGCAGGAGGCCTATCTGAAGCACTGCATCGACCGCGTGAAGCCGGATGTCCTGTTCACCGAGGGATTCCCTGGCTTGAACTGGAACGCGTTGGAGGCGGTCAAGAACGCGCGCGGCGTACCGCATATCTACTGGGCCATCGAAGACCCTGTGCAGCACCCGCGATCCCTCGAGATAGCGTCCTTCAGCGAATTTGTGTTCACTACCACCGTCGAATGCCTGCCATCGTACGCGGCGCGCGGCCATCGGGCGGACACCATGCTCTTCGCATGCAATCCGCACATGCATCGGCGCGTGCCAGCCGATCTCTCGCGAAGCCACGACATCGTGCTGGTCGCGAGCAACTACCACCAACGGTCGGAGCAGGTGAAGAAGATCCTGTTGCCGCTCATCGAGGACGGCTACGACGTCGTCGTCTGGGGGTACGGATGGACCGACGGCGAAGCACCTATACAGCTTCCGGCAGTCAACTACGGTGGCGGCATCTTGCCCTATGAGGATCTGCCCGGCGTTTACAGTGCGGCGAAGATTGTGCTGGGACTGCACCTCGTGGAGGACTCGCGCACCCAGTCCTCCATGCGCACCTACGAGGCGCTCGGTTGCGGCGCGTGCTACCTTACCTACGACACCCTCGCCCATCGTTCCCTGTTCCAACCGGGAGAGCACCTGCTATGCAGCGGGAGCGCGGAGGACACGAGGCGAATCGCCGCCGAGTACCTGCGAAACCCCGACCGGCGGCAGGCCGTCGCCTCCGCCGGCCAGGCTCTGGTATATAAAGAGCACACCTACGCTCAACGGGCGTCCGAGCTCATTCGGGCCGTGGAGAGCCTCCGGTAGCACGCTGGACACATAATGTCGGGAGACCTCGAGAAAGCAGTTCCACGGCACGGGTGTGGACCAAGGTACCGCGTTCGCTCTCGAGGGTAGCTGGCTAACTTTCGCTCAGTGTACCACGTCTCCAATAGCTGAACGGAGTCATACTTGGTGCGCGTTGCGCCCGATCGCGTAGAGCACCGCAGGGTGCGGTGTCCCGTCCGGTCCTTCGTAGTCAAACCGCAGATCGCAGGACATGCCGCATTTCTCCATGACCCGCCAGGACGCCGTGTTGGCGGCAAGCGCCGTCGCGGTGACGTGCCGCGCTCCGAGCTCCTGAACGCATAGCGGATGAGCGCCGGCGACATCTCTGTCGCGAGGTCCCTTCCCCAAACGCTGCGGCGCAGCCGGCACCCGAGGACGAGGTCGCCCGGGGCGGCGGCGGGCCGCAGGTGGAACCAGCCCACAAAGTCGCCTTCCGCTTGCGAGAAGGCGGCAAAAAAGCCGAGCTTGCCGCCGGTTTCGGCGTACTGCCACCGATACTGGGCGATGCGTTCCAGGTAGGCTTCGAGAGATCTCAGGGCGTTCAGGGTATAGCGGGTGACCTCCGGTTCCGCGTCGAGCGCATGCAAGAGAGCGGCGTCCTCCTCGACGAACTCGCGCAGCGTAAGGCGCGGCGTCGCTGGCAGCACTACTGCCTGCCGACCCGTCGCTGCAGGGCATAGATGGCGAGCTGCGTCCGGTCCGAGAGGTCGAGCTTTTGCAAGAGGTTTGAGATGTGGGCCTTCACGGTGCGCACCGTGATCTGCAGGCGCGCCGCGATATCGGCATTCGAAAGCCCCTCCGCGACGAGGTGGAGAACTTCCTGCTCTCGGGCGCTGAGGGCGTCTGGACCCGGGTCGCGCAGCGCCTGCACCGCGACGGGGTCAAGTACCTGCTGTCCACGCGCCACCGAGAGGATCGCCTGCACGACGCCTTCTGCGGAGGCTGTCTTCAGGAGATACCCGTCCACGCCGGCTGCGAGGGCCGGCTGCACGAGATCGCCTTCCGCATAGGAGGTCAGCAGCAGCACCCGGGTCGCGGGCGACGCCGCCTTGATGGCATGCGTCGTCGAGACGCCGTCCATGCCGGACATGATCAGGTCAACGAGCGCGATATCGGGTTTCAGACTGCGGCAGAGCGGCACGGCCTCCTCGCCGGATGCCGCCTCACCGACCACCTCGACGTCCGCTGTCGTCGCGAGCAGCGCGGCCAGACCCTGGCGAACCACCGCATGGTCATCGACAAGTACGATGCGCAGCACGGCGCTCACTCCTCCTTCGCGGGGGTCGGCAGGTTGCGCAATCGCACCTGTACGCTGCAGCCCTGGCCGGGGGCTGCCTGGACCGTAAGCCTCGCTCCGATTTCGGCGGCCCTCTCGCGCATGCCTCTCAGGCCGAAGTGCGTCGCGGCAGTCTGCGGGTCAAAGCCTGCGCCGTCATCCTCCACCGTCAGCGCGCAGGCGGTGTCCTGCGCGACCAGGCGGATGGCTAGCCGCTGCGGCCGCCCATGGCGCAGTGCGTTGGATACTGCCTCTTGGGCGATGCGGAACAGCGCGTCCTCGATGCCGGGCGGCAAGTCGACGACGCCTTGCAGTTCGAGGCGGGCGTCGACGCCGTGGCGCTCACGCGCCTCCGCGAGCAGATCCTCGAGCGCGAGCGACAGGCTCTGCTCGCCGAGTTCCACCGGGCGGAGCGCGCGGATCAGGCTGCGCATGGTCGCTTGCGCTCGTCTTGCGCCTTCCTCGGCCGCGAGGAGCGCCCGCCGCGTATCCTCGGCCTCGGGCGGCAGCTGGGCCCGCGCCGCGCCGACCATCATCGCAAGGGCGAAGAGCTCCTGACTGACCGTGTCGTGCAGCTCGCGCGCGAGCCGCTGCCGCTCTTCCAGCGCAGCCGCCTGCCCGGCGCGCGTTGCAAGCTGCGAGCGCTCCTCGGCCAGCCGGCGCAAGGCGTCCACCTGCTGGCCGATGGCCTCGGCCGTCGCGTTCAGCTGGCGCATGAGATAGCGCAGATCACCTGGCCCCTCGCCATCCAGCCGCGCCTCGAACCGTCCGCGGGCCAGCAGCGCGGCAAAGAGCGTCGTCTCGCGCAAATCCCGCTTGAGTGGCCGGCCGACGAAATATCCCGCCGCGCCGCCCACGAGGGCGCCGAAGCCTGCGGCGACGAAACTGAGGTCGGCGGGGGCACGCAAGAGCAGCGCCGTCGCGACGGCGGAGACGGCGCCGATCAGGAGGCCGTATCCAGCGAGCTGCCAGTCGAGGCCGGTCAGCTGCGCCTGGGAGGGCGTGCGGGCGGCCCCGTTTACCTCACGCATCGCTAAAACTGCTGGACAGTGATGTCGCCGACCATCAGGTGCGCGTGGATCTTCACCTTGCGCGTGGCCTCTGCGTAGCCCGGCGACTCGTACTGTATGTGGCGGCCGATCCCGTCCTCGCGGCGCCCGAAGATGTTGAGGTCCCCGACCGACACGTCGGCGTCCACGCTGACGGCGATGTCCTGCGGCACCAGGATCGTGATATCGCCGATCAGGGCGCTCACGTCATACGGCGTCTCGCCCTCAGGGATCTGCTCCTGTGAGAGGTCCAGGCGGATGTCGCCGATCAGGTGACCTTCGTTGCGCATCCGGTGGCGCCGAAAGACGTCACCGCCGTCGAAGGTGATCTCGACGTCGCCGGCGCCGAAGCGCCGACGCCAGTGGTTGCCGCTGTTGAAGAAGAAGCCCGGCCCCCGTAGGACCTCAAAGCCGAGGCCCAGCACGACGACCGCCCAGAAGATCGTCCAGCCCTGGATGTGGGCGAGGTTGAGGTTGCCGATGAGCAGCACGCCGAACAGCACGGTCACGATCAGGTTGCCAAATGCCTGCCGGCCCCCGCGGAAGAGGCTGACGACGAGGCCCACGAGGCCCCAGGCCGCGAAGGGGGCGGGCCACCACTGGTCGATCAGTTGCCCGACCGGCAGGGAACTGAGCCCAAAGCCGTGCAGCGCCAGCAGAACGCCCCAGGTTACAAGCAGCAGCCCTCCGAGCAGCCGGAAACTGTAGCCTTGCATTCGCATGCGCGATCCTCTCCTGCCATGCCCGATCTGTACGCCGACGAAGACTGGTCTACGCACTGAGGGCCTGCCTACTCGGCATCATAGCACGCAAACCTTCCATGACCGCCACTTCGCGCCAGCGCACAGATGTCTCGCCAACGCCCTCCTCGGGTCGGCTGCGGCGGTATTCGCGCTCCAGCGTCGGCCGCGCCGGCTCGGGCGTCTTCAAGAGGTATTGGGTGAAAGGGTACATCGGTACTTCCTCCCTCCGGTTCCGAAGGACGTTTGCGTCCTCGGGAAGAGCGTATCGCGGGAGGCTTGCGGGAGGATTGCCCGCTGGGACAACAGCGCGATCGTACCTCAGGACAATTCTCGCACCAGCGTGGGCAGCTCCGCCATGGCCTGCAGGACGGCGTGGGCGCCCGCCTCCGCGAGCTCTGCCTCGCGATCGCCCGCGTGATCGATCCCGATCGCGTAGACGCCTGCGCTGCGCGCCGCCCGCATGTCCCAGGGACCGTCGCCAACGTAGGCGGCGTCTTCCGGACTGACGCCGAGCGCGAGCAGCGCGTGCTGCAGGACGTCCGGTGCGGGCTTGGCCGGGAAGTCGTCGGTGCCCTGCACGACCGCGAATCGCTCTGCGAGCCCAGATCGGA
>JAKAPV010000192.1 GCA_021806845.1 Bacillota bacterium
CGATCTGGCCGGCGAGTCCACAGGACAGCTCTACTTGTCCACCTTCCTTCTCGACGAGGCACGCCACTTCGAAGCCCTGACCCGGCTGTACCGGCGCCTGCAGCACGATCCGGTGGCGATCCGCAAGCTGCCCGCCATGCTGCGCTACCACCACCGCCTGCGCCAGGGCGACCGCGTCGATTGGGTCTTCGGCATCCTCGTCTCGGACCTCTTCGCGAAGCAGTTCTACCAGCTCTTCTCGAAGACCCGTCAGGACGTCCTGTTCGGCGACATGTCACAGCGCATCCTGATCGACGAATCACGCCACCAGGCGTTCTGCGACGAGTATCTCTCTCGCGCCATGCCGCGGCTCTCTCCGGAGCGGCGCGCTGCGCTAAGGGAGATGCGCGACGAACTCCTGCGCATCATGCACGATATGCAGGACGCACTCGGCAAGGACGCCGAGGTGCTCGGGTTCTCGGGCGACGACATGCTGGCGAGGGTCGCCCAGGACGTCGAGGCGCACTGCAGGCGCATCGGCCTTGACGGCGGACCGGACGGCGGCGGCAACGGCACGTCAGCCGGCCGTCCGCCGGTGGACCTTGCCGAGCGCAGGGCCATGCGGCAGGAGGGCGAAGCCGAGGGCCCGCTGCAATCGCTCGAGGACCCCTGCGCAGGCTGCAGCACCTGCGCCCTGGCGGCCATCTGCGAGAGCCGCCTCGTGCGACGCGCAGCCGCTCGCTGACCCAGTACCGCAGAGGGCTCCTGGCGCAAGCGCGCCAGGAGCCCTCTGCGCTGTGATGCTCAGGGAGTGATGCCGAGGTCTCCCGGTCCGAAGGCGCCGGGCAGAATCTCCCCGACCGTGGTGCGGGCTGCCGCCCCGTCCCGGCCGACGAGCCAGACCGGAGCGTCCGGCGGCAAGAACTCCGAGAGCACCTGGCGGCATGCGCCGCACGGAGGCACCGGCCGGTCCGTGTCGGCGACAACCAGAACCTCGCGCAGGCTGCGCGCTCCTTGCGCCACCGCGGTGAAGACCGCCGTGCGCTCGGCGCAGCACGCGAGTCCGTAGGAGGCGTTCTCGACATTGGCGCCCGCGACGACGTTGCCGTCAGGTAGGCGGACCGCCGCACCGACATGGAACCGCGAGTAGGGAGCGTAGGCCCGCCTCTGGGCGGCCTGCGCGGCATCGAGGAGATCCTGGGGCGGCTGCATCATGCCTGCTCCTCCCCCATGCGCCGCACGATGTGCGATCCGGCTCCGGCAGCCATGTCGCTCACGTCCATCGCTCCTTCCAGCAGGGCCTGCGCCGCATCGAGCTGGGCGTCGCTGCCGGCGAAGAGCCGCAGCACGGCCTCGCCCTCTCGAACCCTCTCCCCGACTCCGCGCAGGATCTCGATCCCCGCGCCAAGATCAATCGCGTCCTCCTTGCGCAGGCGCCCCGCCCCGAGGAGCCTGGCGGCATCCCCCAGCGCGCGCGCGGAGAGCCTCGCGACGTAGCCGCCGCGCGGCGCCGCTAAATCCCGCTGGCGGGCCGCCTGCGGCAGGAGCGTCGGGTCGTCGACGAAGCGCGGGTCCCCCCCCTGCGTCGTCACCCAGCGGCGCAGGCGCCCCAGGGCATCGCCGCTGCGCAGCGCTTCCTGCGCCTTGCCCCTCGCCTCTTCCCATCTGTCGCCCCGCACGGCGCAGAGCGCCTCGGCCGCAAGGGCGACCGCGACCTCTTCGAGATCTGCCGGGCCCTCGCCGCGCAGGCAGGCGATCGCCTCCCGGACCTCCAGCGCGTTGCCGACCGCGCGGCCCAAAGGAGCGTCCATCTTCGTCAGCACCGCCCGCGTCGAGCGGCCGAACGCCTTCCCGATGTCGATCGCGAGAGCGGCGAACTCCTCCGCCTGCGCGAGGTCGCGGAAGAAGGCGCCGTCTCCCACCTTCACGTCGAGCACGATCAGCCTCGAGGATACGGCGAGCTTTTTGCTCATGATCGACGAGGCGATCAAGGGCAGCGACTGGACGGTGCCGGTCACGTCGCGCAGGGCGTAGAGCATCCGGTCCGCCGGCACGATCTCCTCGCTCTGGGCGGCGATCGCCATGCCGTAGCGGCCCACGATCGACGCGAACTCATGGGGAGAGAGGGCCGTGCGCAGGCCCGGAATGGACTCGAGTTTGTCGAGCGTCCCTCCGGTATGTCCGAGTCCCCGGCCGGAGAGCTTCGGCACGGAGAACCCGAGCGAGACGAGCAGCGGGACAGCGACGAGGCTCGTCTTGTCGCCGACGCCGCCCGTGGAGTGCTTGTCGACCAGCGGCCGCATCGACTGCACCTCGACCATCCGGCCGGACCGCAGCATGGCGTCGGTGAGTGCAGCCGTCTCCGCGAAGTCGAGGCCGCGGATCGTCGCCGCCATCAGCCATGCGGACATCTGGTAGTCCGGCGCCTCACCCGCGACGTACGCGCGGATGAGCGCCGTAATCTCTTCCCGCAAGAGCGCACCGCCATCGCGCTTGCGCTCGATCAGGGCGACGGCGTTCAGCACCCCGTCGCCTCCCCGAAGGACGAGAGCACCTGGCGCGTCGCGCTCATCCCGAGACGGCCCGCGCCGACAGCGAGCATGCCGAGGGCATCCTCGAGCGTGCGGATGCCGCCGGACGCCTTGACGTCGCACAGGCCCCCAACCGCCTCGCGCAAGAGGGCGACGTCTTGCCTGTTGGCGCCGCCGGGTCCGAAGCCGGTCGAGGTCTTGACGAAGTCCGCTCCCGCGAACGCGGAGAGGATCGCTCCCTGGACTTTCTGCTCGTCCGAGAGGAGCGCCGTCTCCAGGATGACCTTGAGCACAGCGCCCGCCGCCGCGGCGCGCACGCCCTGGATCTCCGAGAGCACCGCGGCGAAGTCCCCTTCGCGCAGCGCCCCGACGGAGACCACCATGTCAATCTCCTGAGCACCGTGCGCCGCCGCTTGCGCAGCCGAGAAGGCCTTCTGCTCCGGGGTCTCGTTGCCGTGCGGGAAGCCGACGACGATGCAGAGGTGTACACCGCTCCCCTGCAGCATGTCGCGCGCGCGCGCGGCAAAGCGCGGAGCCAGGCACGCCGATGCGCAGCACATCGCGATGGCTTCCCTGCACGTCTCCTCCGCCTCCCGCCAACCGGCGTCGGGACGCAGCAGCGTGTGATCGATGAGTGCAGCCAGGTCCGCAGCGCTGTGCGGCTGACGCGGCGGCGGCGGATCCGCGGGCGGCCTCGCCGCCGCGGGGAAGAGCGATGAAAGGTTTGCGCGCACGTCCTCCACTAGTCCTGGCGTGTCCTCTCCTCCTCCATGGACGGATCCCTTTTGTCCGCGAGGGCTCCGAGTACCGCCGCGGCGGCCTCCCGCCCCTGGCGGATCACGTCGGGGATGCCCACGCCGTCGTAGGCTGCGCCACACAGGCGGATGCGCGGGTGCTGCGCAAGGCCGTCGCGTGCCGTTGCGACGCGCGCGGGGTGCCCCACCGTATACTGCGGCATGCCATCCGGCCAGCGGAAGATGCGCGCGAGGCGCGGCTCCGCTGCGATTCCGAGGACCCGCCTCAGGTCCTCGCGCACCGAGCCCAGGAGTTCCTGGTCGCTGTGCGCGAGCGGGCTCTCGTTCGCCCTGCCGAGGTAGCAGCGCAGGAGCACGCCGCCTTCGCTCTCGTGCGGCCACTTGTTCACGACATAGGTGCAGGCGGTGATCAGGAGGCCCGCATCCCGCGGGACGAGAAACCCCGAGCCCCGCAGCGGGCCCGGCACGTCCTCCGGGGCGAAGGCGAGCGCGGCGACCGCCAGCGATGCATACGGAATCGAAAAGAGGGCGAGCGCCGTCTTCGGCGCGATCTCCTTGAGGACGTGGGCGGCCGCCGGGGCCGGCAGCGCGACGACCACGCCCTCCGCCTCGATCTCCCTGCCGTCCGCCAGGACCACGGCGTATCCGTCGCCCGCGGAGCGGACCGCAGCAACCGGACTCATCGGCTGGAGCCATTCATCCGGTAGGCCCGCGCAGAGCGCTTGCGGCAAGAGGCCAAGTCCATGGCGCAGGCTCATGAACATGGGGGCCCCGTGCTCTGCCGGCCGGGTTGCCTTGCGGCGCATCCGGCGCGCTCCGCGCAGTAGCGAGCCGTCCCTGCGCGCGAGTTCGAGCAGTTGCGGAAAGGTGGCCTGCGTGCTCATCGCCGCGACATCGCCGGCGTAAATGCCGGAGAGCAATGGCTCCACGAGCCGCTGCACGACCTGCCGCCCCACGCGCCGCGCGACAAACGGCCCGAGCGGCTGGTCTCCGTCCGCGTCGTCCCTCCCGGCGAAGAGATCTCCGAGCGCCCGCAGCTTGGCCCCGGTCGTGAGGAGTCCGCTGCGCAAGAACGGCCAGACCTCCGTCGGCAGACCCAGCATCAGCCCCGGCGGGATGGGGTGGAGCCTGCCGCCGCTATAGATGGCGCTTCCCTGCCCTGATGCCGTGATCGGGACAAGCTCCTCCTCGATGCCCAGTTCTCGGATGAGGGTTACGGCCGCGGGTTTGCGGACGAGGAAAGAGTCGGGCCCCTCTTCGAGCACGAAGCCAGGCTGTGCTTCGGAGCGCAGCTTGCCCCCGAACGTGGTCCCAGCCTCGAGGACGACGGCTTGCGCGCCGCCGCTCTGCCGGATCTCCCACGCCGCGGCGAGTCCGGCCATCCCTCCGCCGAGGACCGCGACGCGCCTCACGGCTCGGAGAGGTGCCTGCGCACGATGCCGGCGAGCGCGCGGGTGAACGCGGGGTCCGCGTTCGGCGACTCCGTGCGCCGCAGCACGAGGTCAAGGTCGCGCGCCAGCGCCTGAGCCTCGATGTCCACATCGTAGAGCACCTCGAGGTGGTCGGCGGTGAAGCCGACCGGGCAGAGTAGGACGTGGCCGTGGCCTTCGCGGCGCAGGTCCTTGATCACGTCGCGGATGTCCGGCCCGAGCCATTCGTCGTCCGTGCGGCCGGCGCTCTGCCAGCCGAACAGCCAGTGCCGAAGTCCCACGCGGCGCGCGATCTCGTCTCCGGTCTCGTGCAGCTGATCCGCGTAGGGATCCCCTTCGCGCAGGATCCGCGCGGGCAGGCTGTGCGCGGAGAAGACCACCCTGACGTCGTCCCGCACCTCGGCAGGAAACTCCCTGAGCTCCTTCTCGACCCGCGCCGCGGCGAAATCGAGGAAGTCGCCTTCGTGGTGCCAGTGGTCGATGAAGCGGAATTCCGGCTTGCGCTGCCCGTGATGGCCGCGGATCCGGTCGAAGTAGGTACCGACGCTCATCTTGGAGTAGTGGGGCGCGAGCACGAGCGCCGCGGCCAGCTCGATGCCGTCCCGGTGCATCTCGTCCACGGCGTCCTCGATGAAGGGCGCCGTATGCTTCATCCCGAGGTAGACCTTGGCGGACGGCGCACCGTCGGTCGCGAGCGCCTCCTCGATGCCCTTCGCCTGCGCGCGCGTGATCTCATGCAGGGGGGAGCGGCCGCCGATCGCGGTGTAGCGTCCCTCGAGCTCTTTCAGCAGTTGGGGGCTCGGCGGGCGCCCGCCGCGGATGTGCGTGTAGTAGGCAGGGACGTCCTCCATGCTCTTCGGCGTCCCGTATGCCATCACCAATACGCCCAGGGGCTTCTCCATCCGAAAACCTCCTATGCTTCCGCTGTCACCGCGTGCACGAGGTCCACGACGCGCCGCAGGTTGTCCGGCGGCGTCTTGGGCAATACGCCGTGTCCAAGATTGAAGATGTGACCCGGCCGGGCG
>JAKAPV010000193.1 GCA_021806845.1 Bacillota bacterium
TAAGAGTAGCGTCCGTGTGCCTGGCTTCGGAATACCATGGCGCGTCCTTCTGGCGCGCGGGCCGCCAGCGACTACCCGAGCGCCCTTGATGGGCGTCCGGCGAATCTCATGCCTCCCTTCCTCCTGGCAGTGTGTTATGCGACAGTCTGCTGCCGGCAGCGACCGCTCGCCGTCGTAGGGACCGCACCGTAATCGGTGCAGGAAGGTGAGAAGCCTAGGCCAAGCATTAGTAGAATTCAATGAGGACCAAGATTCTCCTACTTTGTGACTTCGTTCACACATCCTTTGCATGTGGTAGATAAGAGATGCCCCAGTTCGAGAAACATTCCTCGAACCGGGGCGTTTTGCGCTCTCTCTTTTTCTGGGAACCCTCTGACCGCACTCGACGGGAGATCCCGTATCCTGGGATTAGGATGACTTTCCACGCGCTTCCTGCCTTGGTTGGGGACGCCGGCGGCGCATCCTGTCAAACCGCCTTCGGACGGGAAGCTTCAAAACCCTTAAAGTTTTGAGAGATCGGCTCCTGGAAGCCTAAGACTTGCGCACGTAGACGCGGTGGCCGTCCTGCGGACGCCGGTAGACTTCGATCGTATGGTGCGATGTCGGGTCGACGAAGGTCTCGCCGGTCGGTTCGTAGCCTTCCGGAGGAGCGGTGAGGTCTGCCTTGTAGCGCGGCCCGACGAGGAATCCCGCCAGGACCAGGATCACTCCGATGAAGGCCAAATAGAGTGCCGGGACACCCCCGCCCATGGCCACGGCTGCGATGCCGACCACGAGCAGCGCGCCACCGACGCCGAGCAGCCACTTGTTGCGCACGTCTCTTCCCTGCCTGTTCTTCAGTCGAACTGCTGCCGGTCAGCGCAGCTTGACGGCGGTTCCGTACGCGACGACTTCTGTCATCGTCTGGCCGATCTCCGACGAATCGAAGCGCATGCCCAGCACCGCGTCGGCTCCCAGCTTCTCGGCATTCTCGAGCATCCTGTCGATGGCCTGGCGCCGGGTGTCCTCCAATAGGCGCGTGTATTCGTGAATCTCCCCGCCGCCGAGGCTGCGCAGCGCCGCCAGCATGTTGCCGCCGAGCCCCTGGCTCCGCACGACCACGCCGAACACTGTGCCGAGCGTCTCCGCGACCTCGCTGCCCGCAACCTCGAACGCCGTCGTCACCTTGATCGCCATTTCAGAACCCCCTATCCGAACTGTGCTTCGACGTGATGCGCTGCTCCGGGAAGAGGTAGCGCACGGCGCTGTCGATCGCCATGCCCACCTCACCGAAACCGAGTGCGATCAGCTTGGTCTTCCCCGGGTAGGTCGCGACGTCTCCGGCTGCGTATACGCCGTCGAGCGGGGTCTTCATCCCCCAGTCCACCTGGACCTGCCCGCCGCGGATCGGCAGGCCCCAGCCCTTGATCGGGCCGAGGTCGGTCGAGAAGCCGATGCAGATCAAGATCTCGTCCACCGGCACCGTCTCCTGCGCGTCGGAGCCGCAAGGACCGATCACTGCCGCTTCGACGTGACCGCTGCCGTGGATCTCCCGAAGCTCCCAGGGCTGCCCGATCGGAATGTCCGATGCGTGGAGCTGCTGCACCGCCTCTTCATGCGCCTGCCACTTCGGCAGGTTGTGCACGAGCCGGACCGCAGCATGGGGTATAAGCGTATTGGCCCAGTCGACGGCCGAGTCGCCGCCGCCGACGATCAGCACGCGTTTCCCGTACAGCCCTGCGACCTGGTGTACGAAATACTGCACCCCGCGGCCCGCGAATTCCTCCTCGCCAGGGACTCCGAGCTTGCGCGGGTTGAAGGCGCCGAGTCCTGCGGCGATCACGACGGCGCGGCCAAGGTGGGAGCCGGCGTTCGTCGTGAGCCGCCAGGCGTCGCCCTCGCGCTCGAGACCAGTGACCTTCTCGTTGAGGCAGACGGTGGCGTTCTGCTTGATGGACTGTTCAGCCAGGAGCTCGATCAGTTCGCGGCCGGTCACCTTCGGGAAACCCCCGACGTCGTAGATGTATTTCTCGGGATAGAGCGCCGAGACTTGGCCGCCAAGTTCCGGCATGCTTTCGATGAGGCGCGCCCTGAGCTGACGCAGGTGCGCGTGGTACAGCCCGAACAGTCCAACGGGGCCGCCGCCGATGATGATCACGTCGTCCACGGTGGCCAAACATATAACCCCTCTCCTGAATGACGGCCCCATTATACCCGAGCATGGCCTTTGCCCGCCTATCGACTTGCGCGGCAGCGGATGTTGGAGGACGACTTTGGTCAGGAGACAAAGAAGCCCCGAAGCGGTGTCGCTCCGGGGCTCCCTTTGTTTGGCCGCTACTTGTGCATCTTGCGCACGAGGCCGCCGAGCGGGTCGAAGTACTTGTCGGCAACGCGCTCCTTGAGCGGGATGATGCCGTTGTCGGTGATGTTGATGCCCTGCGGGCAGACGACCGTGCAGCACTTCGTGATGTTGCAATAGCCGACGCCCGCCGCCCCCTTCAAGAGGTCGACGCGGTCTGCGGTGTCGAGCGGGTGCATCTCGAGTTCCGCCATCCGGATCATCATGCGCGGACCCCAGTACGCGTCCTTGGCGTCATGTTCACGCAGGACGTGGCAGATGTTCTGGCAGAGGAAGCATTCGATGCACTTGCGGAACTCCTGGATGCGGTCCACATCGCGCTGCTGCATCGTGAAGGGCGCGTTGACGGCCGGCTGGAACGCCGGGATCTGGCGCAGCTTCTCATAGTTCCACGAGACGTCGGTGACCAGGTCCTTGATCACGGGGAAGGTGTGCATCGGCCGGACGTGGATGACCTCGTCCTCGTAGTCGTCGACGCGCGTCTTGCAAAGGAGCTTTGCCGAGCCGTTGATCTCGGCGCTGCACGACCCGCAGTGCGCGGCCTTGCAGTTCCAGCGCACCGCAAGGTCCGACGCCTGGTGCGCCTGGATGTAGTGCAGTGCATCGAGCACGACCATGCCTGGGATCGCAGGGATCTTGTATTCCTGCTCGCGCCCGCCGGAGCGATCGCCCCGGAAGACGCTGAGGGTGATCTCTTCAGCCATCGGCACTACTCCTTCTTTGCGGACTTCGCGATGCCGGGCGCGGCGCCGAGCTGGAAGAGCTCCTGCAGCTCCGTCGGCATCTCGGAGACCGGAGCGCTGAACGTCTTGGCCTCTCCGTCCTCGAGCTTGTGGACGAAGTTGACCTTGCCGTATTCGTCGAGTTCGTCGGCGAAGTCGAGACGCCACTGCGCGCCGCGGCTCTCCTTGCGCTCGATGGCGCCGCGGATGATCGTCTCGCACAGCGCGATCATGTTGCGCACATCCTGGACCGCATGCCAGCCGGGGTTGAACACCCGCGAGCCCGGAACGGTCATGTGCTCCGCGCGCGCCTTGAGCTCCAGCATCTTCTGCAGCCCCTCTTCCAGGGAGGGGCCGGTGCGGGAGATGCCGGCGTGCTCCGCCATGACTTCCTGCAGGACCTCGTGGACGGCGTACGGGTTCTCCCCGCCCTCATTGCCGAGCGGCTTGAGCACCCGCTCGATCTCCTGCTGCACCTCGGCGTCGTCGAGCTTCGGGGTGCCTTCGGATCCTTGGAGGAACTCGAGCGCGCCGTCGCCTGCGCGCTTGCCGAACACCAGGATGTCCGCAAGCGAGTTGCCGCCGAGGCGGTTCGCCCCGTGCAACCCGCCGGCGCACTCGCCGGCCGCAAAGAGTCCCGGCACGTTCGTCGCGCACGTGAGCGCGTCGACGCGCAGCCCGCCCATCGTGTAGTGGATGGTCGGTCCGACTTCGAACGGCGTCTTCGTGATGTCCACATCGGCGAGCGCCATGAACTGCTGGTACATGCCCGGCAGCTTGCGCTTGATGTACTCTGGGCCCTTGTGCGTGATGTCGAGCCAGGCGCCGCCGTGAGGCGTCCCGCGCCCGGCCTGGACCTCCTTGTAGATCGAGCGGGCGACGACGTCGCGCGAGGAGAGTTCCATGCGCTGCGGGTCGTACTTCTCCATGAACCGCTCGCCTTCCGAGTTGCGCAGGAGGCCGCCCTCGCCGCGCACTCCCTCGGTCACGAGGATCCCCCGCACGCCCGGCGGCCAGACCATGCCGGTCGGGTGGAACTGGACCATCTCCATGTCGACGAGCTCCGCACCCGCCCTGAAGGCCAGCGCCGCGCCGTCGCCGGTGCTCTCCCAAGAGTTCGAGGTGACCTTGTAGGCCTTGCCCCAGCCGCCGGTGGCAATCACGATCGCCTTGGCGCTGAAGAGCGCGAACCGCCCATCCTCGCGATAGTAGGCGACGGCGCCGGCTGCACGTCCGTTGTCGGTGAAGATCTTGGTTGCGGTGATCTCCTGGAAGACGTCGACATTGACCGTGAGGATCTTCTGCTCGAGCGTACGGATCAGTTCCATCCCGGTCCGGTCGCCGACGTGCGCGAGGCGCCGGAAGGTGTGGGCGCCGAACGGGCGCTGCATGATCTTGCCGTCGGGGGTGCGGTCGAAGACGGCGCCCCACTGCTCGAGCTCGAGGACTCGGGCGGGTGCCTCCTTCGCGAAGACCTCGGCCATCTTGTAGTTGTTGATGAAGTGGCCCGAACGCATCGTGTCATAGAAGTGCGTTTCCCAGCCGTCGGCGGGGTCTACGTTGGCCAGCGATGCCGCAACGCCGCCTTCCGCCATGACGGTGTGGGCCTTGCCGAGGAGTGACTTGCCGAGAACCGCGACCTTGGCGCCGCCCTCTGCCGCGGCGATCGCCGCGCGCAGCCCGGCACCGCCGGAGCCGATGATCAGGACGTCATACGCGTGCCTCTCGATGTTTTCGCTCATCAGAAAAACCTCACAGGGTGGATTACACCGTAGATCAGCAGCCGGATGTAGACGTCGGTGAACCAGACAGAGAACATGGATACCCAAGCGAAGAGGCCGTGCCGCTCATTCCAGTCCGACACCTTGCGCCACAGCTTGTAGCGCGTCGTGGGCGTGCCGTCGGCGCAGGAGAACTTCTGCGACCCTCCGCCGATCAGGTGGCGGAACGCGTGGCAGGAGAGCGAGTAGGCCGAGAGCAGGATCACGTTGACGAGCATGATGACCGAACCGAGGCTGACGCCGAAGCCGCTTGGGAAGATGAACGACTTGATCGCGTCGATCCACAGGAAGACGAGCACCACCAGCGCCAGGTACCAGAACCAGCGGTGCAGGTTCGTCCAGATGAACGGAAACCGGGTCTCCCCGAAGTAGAACTTCCGGCGCGACTCCGGAATGCCGCAGGCCATCGGGTCATGGAAAAACCCGCGGTAGATCTCCTTGCGGTAGTAGTAGCAAGTCGCGCGGAACAGTAGCGGGACCCAGAGCACCCATAGCGCGGGAAGCAGCTTGATGCCCCACGACTGGGTCGGGGAGAAGAACGGCGACAGGAGGTTCTGGAACTGCCCCGTGTGCTGGAAGAAGACCAGCCAAAGCGAATAGACGCCGAAGAGTCCGAGCGCAAGCACCGTCAGATAGGGTTCGACCCACCACGCCGACCCGGACTTCGGTTTGCTGCCGTGTACCGTTTCCGCAGGTTGTGCCACCGACCGTCCTCCTCGCCAGGAAAGCTGCCGGCGCCGGTAAGGCGCCGGGTGCCGTCCCGTGCACCGCCGAGCGCAGCCTTGCACCAAGACAAGGCTGAACCAAGGCCATGTGCGCAGGTTTGCAACCGAACCCAGTATAACGCAGGTC
>JAKAPV010000194.1 GCA_021806845.1 Bacillota bacterium
TACGTCGACGTCCACCGCCGCGAAGATGTGGCCGCCAGTCTGTCCCGCCACCAACGCGGCTGCTGCTGCTGCCAACCCGTCGGCCGTCCCTTGGCCGGCGGTGAAGTACGACGCATGGTCACCGCGGGTCTCGAAGACGGAGACGATTCCCATCCCGGCGTTGCTGATCGCTTCCGCCTCCAACCTCGTGAGCGAGCTGCCCGGGATGCCGGTCACGTAGCGGCAGACGAAGCCGCATCCCGCGTCGGCTAGCGCCTGGATCTGGGAGCGGGTGAGTTGGCGCGCGCAGTCGATGCCGAGGCCGATGCCGAGCATCTCAGTCGCCCCCGCACAGGTGTTGCGCAAGTGGCGCCTTGGGCGGAACGGGTGGAGCGAGCTCGATCGACCAGAGGCCGAGGGTCAGCTCCGGGTCAGAAACATAGGCGTACGGAATCAGCGCGAAGCCGCCCTGACCCCAGCCCTTGCCCCACGAGTTGGCCGCCGTGACGCAGCCGCCGCCCGGGAAGGTCGGGTCGTCCCTGTAGCCGACCAGGTACATGTCGTGGCCGCCGAGCAACGGATCGTCGGGACCGGGCATGGGGATGATGCCGTTCGCCGCGTCTTCGAATGACTGGTACACGGCGATCGCGATGTTGAGCGGCCCGCGCTGGGCGAGGAGTTGCAGGACCGGCATGAGGGACGTGCGGAAAGTGCTGCTGGAGATACGCGAGACCGGCGACCACGACTTGATGCGGTACTTCCCCGCGGCCGCCATGGCCTGCTTTGACGGCGGTTTGATCTGGCCGACCACGTAGGGATCGAGATCCTCTGGCGCCACGCCGATGTGTTGGAGGATGGCGAGCCCATCCGTCGGGACGGCCCCTGTGTCCTGCCCGGGGTGGCCCTCCTGGAGCCCTTCGAGGTAGTAGAGGAACTGCGGGGAGAAGAGCATGCCCGGTTCCGGGTAGCCCCCGACCGCTCGCGCGACCTGGTACTGCCCCGTCTCGCCGAAGCCGCTGCAGGCACCCTCGGCGCCCTGGTCGCGGATGACGCAGAGATCGGAGAAGTCGACTTTCGAGGGTAGCGGCGCCGGAGCCCGGACCAGTGTGTCGACGGCGGGAATGAATGGGGTCTTCGGCACACGCTGCGGATCGAAGTAGCGGTACCTCACGGCTGCACCTCCCCGGTGAAGGTCTGGTAGGCCGCCTCATGCGTGACGATGTACTCCCACGTCGCGGCGAAGACGGTGTCGAGGTACTGCGCCCACGCGGGCCACTCGCTGAACGCCACGGTGTTGATCTGTTTGATAACCGATGCAGAGTAGTTCAACGAGCCGGCCTCGACGTGCGTACCGTCGACCCACGTCGCTTTGATGTGGCAGAGCTGGTGCGATATCGGCGATGTTCCGATGACGAACGCCCGACTGTTCACGAATCCGGCCTCAACCAGCCGTTCGATCTCCCTTTTCTCGGCCATTCCCTCGGCCTGGGAGTGGTCGAAGATGATCTTAACGTCCAGGCCGCGGCTCCTCGCCGCGATCAGGTCGTCAAAAAACGGCTGCAGCGTTAGCCGTAGATCATCGTGCGGATGGAGGTCCTGGCGCTCCCGAGGAACGCCTCGAAGGCCCTCATCGCGTCCTGATACGGCGTCACGAGCCTGCTGCGGTGCCCCGGCCACGTCGCGAAGGACGCCAAGAACATGTGTTTGCGCCATACCACCCCTCCGATCCGTTATATGCTCAGGCGCGCGCTGCGCGTTCCCGTATCGCAGTTATGTCGAATAGACCCGTGCGCCGCGGCCGCTAACGTCGGAATTCCAGAGTTGGAGGCTTTCGCCGACGGCCTCCGACGAGACCGCGAAGCTGTTCACAACGGAATCACCCTGAAGTGGAGCCAGGGGCCGGTCGAGGGATCGATCCATCGGCGGAAGCTGATCAAACGCGCGATGTATGGACGCGGCGGACATGACCTTCTCCGACGTCGGATGCTGTTCCACCTGCCACAGGCCGGGATCAGCTGCCAATCGACGCCACCGGGACTCGGACTAAGACCGGGACGAGGCCGGTGACCCGAGTGCGGCGCGACTTGAACAGATCGGCTTCTACGTCGAAGTGCAGAACTGCGACCGCTGAACGAACGGGCTACGCCAATCGGGGCGTGGCCCCCTTTCTAGTTTGGACGCGGGTAGCACCCCGCCCCGCCGAACGCAAGGCACGCTCGCTGCGCTCGCTCGGGTCTGCGGCCCGGCCTTGCCGCTCATCGGGCGGGGTGCTGCGGGAGCGCCATCTCAAATGAGAGGTGGCCTGGCGACGTGGTCATCCATACCACGGTGCCTTATCGGAGCAAAAAGAGACCGAGAACGAAGGTGCGTTAGCAGGACGGATCTCGACCAGACTAACGTTAAAGAGGTAAAATGGTAACGCTTGAAGGCAGGGAGGGGCCGCTTTGGCTGACAAGATTACGGTCTATGTATCGCCGGAGACGCATCGGCGCCTGAAGACGGCAGCGAGTGCCAGGGGGATGAGTCTGTCGGATTTCATGGTTCAGGCGGCGGAACATGCAGTTCACGCACCGGATCGTGCCACAGCCGCCCGACAGATGGATTTGGTGAGGGGGCTGGCAGCGGGGACCGTTACGCGCGGGGACATCCAGAACATGCGCAGGGAAGGTCGACGGTTTTGACGGTTGGCGATGCGGCAGAACGTATTGTAGTTGATGCGTCGGTCGCGCTGGCTTGGGTGCTGCCGGGAGAAAGTTCCGACACAGCACTCGGACTACGCAACCTGGCCATCGAGGAGTCGCTCATCCTGCTTTGCCCGCCTACGTTCTGGTACGAGGTTGCGAATGCCCTATGGGTGGCCGTTCGGCGCGAGCGCTTGTCATACGACGGTGCTCAACGGGCGCTGGACGCCTTGCGAAACTTCGTGTTCGAGTCACATGACGCGGATGCGGCTGCCTGCCTGTCTCTGGCCACCGAATACAGACTTGCCGTCTACGACGCGGCCTATATTGTGCTCGCCATGGACAGCACGGCACCTCTGTGGACTTTAGACGGACAGATGGCTGTGTCGGCAAGGAATATGGGGATTAGGGTTGGTCCCAGCCAAGAGGGCTGAGCCCCTTTACCAGATGGCGCCGTAAAGCCTCGAAGTTCAAAGCGGGGATATGAGGCGCGGTCCGCGGCTTGGCTAGTCCGGGGTGTTCTATTGCTGGATGTACTGCCGCAGGACCGAGATGGGTGCACCCCCACAGGAACCTGCGAAGCAGCTGGGGGATCACAGGCGGCCTCCGTAAAGGGCCCCTTGAATCGAAGGGTAGTTCCTCTTGCGGATCAGCCGGGAAGAAACCCCCTTGAGGCTATTCACGAGGCTTGAGACAGCAACCTTCGGGGGATAGTGCACGAGCAGATGCACATGGTCCCTCTCCCCGTCGAACTCGATGAGGGGGCAGGGACAAGCAGGAGCGCCACTGGTGGACGCTCCTGCTTGACGCCAGGGGGGACGCAGCGCGGTGGCGGTCAGCCCGCCAGCAGAGTGTACGTATGGGGGTCCGCTGCAGACAGGATGGGCGAAAGGCTGCCAGCAGTGTAGACGTGCAAGCTGTGCATCGCTCGGGTGCAGGCGCTGTAGAGCAGGCCGCACTCCTCCATGGTGCCGTACGTGCTTTGGGAGGCGTCGAAGATGATGACCGCGTCGAATTCGAGCCCCTTGGCGAGGTAGCCGGGAAGTACGAGCACGCCGGGGCTGAACGTAGAGGCGTCCTTCTGGATGAGCTGCAACGGGACCTTCGGCTTGAGTGCGGCGAATACCTCAGCACTCTCCCGGGACGTCTTGCAGATCACGGCAATCGTCTGGTGCCCTGCTTGCTGCAGGCGGGCGATATCCTCCGCGATGCGGGAGGGAAGGTCCCTGCGGTCGGCAACCGCGACGAGCATCGGCTTCTCGCCGTGGCGGTCGAATGGGATGATTTCCGCCCCTGAGGGGAGCAGGCTGCGCGTGAACTCGACGATCTCGCGCGTCGAGCGATAGCTCTGGCGCAACTCGACGACTTCCACGGCGCCCGGAAGGTAGTGCCTTCGCAGGGCTTCGGGGCGCGCGAGCGCCGATGGCGACGGGGACACCGTCTGATGCAGGTCGCCGAGCAAGGTCACATTGGCGGTCGGGAAGAGGTGGCGCAGGACCGCGAGCTGCAGCGGCGAGTAGTCCTGCGCCTCATCCACAATCAGTTGTCGCACGTTGCGGTTGACCTCTGCGCCGCGCACGAGGGCGCCGAAGTACACGAGAGGCGTCGCGTCCTCGTACGGAACCGGGCTCCCTTCTAGTCGATCAAGGGTCTCGCGGCAGATCTCGGGCCAACCGTTCGGGACGCTTTCTGGTGCAGCCAGTTCGACTAGGAGCGCATCTTCCTCGAAGAGGCGCCGGTAGAGCGCGGGCAAATCCACGAACTGCCGCCGATCGATCCAGGCTTTCAAGGGTTGCAGACTTCTCTGCGCGATCTTCCCGCCGAGATGCGTTCGAGCGGCCTCGACCTGATCGACATCTGCAGGGGACTTGCGATGCGTGAGCTGCAGGTCCACCTCCTGAATGGCCTCGGCACCGAGCAACTGCATCTCATCGAGGACCCAGTCCTCCTGGGACTCCTGGCGTTCGAGCTTCGCTAGCCTCGCCATGAGCCAGTCGCGCAGCTCGCCCACACGGGTTGAGACGCGCACGCCTGGCCCGAAAGCCTCGAAACGCGACTGCAGCTCCCCGGCGGAAACGATCTCTCTGCCGCGAAAGCGGACCGGCAAGAAGGCCATTCCCTGGTGTAGTAGCCGCGCTGCGTAGCGGTCCAGAACTTCCCGGAACGCAGCGGACGACTTGTAGCGGATGCTCTCGCGCCGTACGGCCCGCGCCTTCGGGTCTTGCAGGGCCACGAGGCCCTCAAGTTGATCATAGGCATCCTCGATGCGGAACGCGTTGCCGAGCCGCCGCTCGAGGTCCTCCTGAAAGGTGGTCTGGTGAAGCGGCTCCTCGCCGAGCTCGGGCAGAACGGTGGCTACATAGCTGCTGAAGAGAGCGTTGGGGGAGAAAAGGACCATCTGGTCGGCCTTCAAGGTATCGCGGTGGCGGTACAGAAGGTAGGCGGCGCGCTGCAGGGCAACGGAGGTCTTGCCGCTGCCCGCCGCGCCGAGGACGATCAGGAGGCGGTGAGCGTCATCCCGGATGACTCGGTTCTGCTCGCGCTGGATCGTGGCCACGATGCCGTGCATCTGGGTGTCTGCGTGCCCGCTCAGGGCCTGCATCAGAAGTTCGTCGCCGATCGTGACACCGGTGTCGAACACGAGCCGCAAGCGCCCTTCGGAGATGACGAACTGGCGCTTCAGGAGCATCTCACCGCGGACCTCGCCCATTGGAGACAGGTAACTCGCGGGACCTGGCCCCTGGTCGTAGTAGAGGCTCGCGATCGGAGCGCGCCAATCGTACACGAGGAAGTCATCGTCGGCCGTGCGAAGGGAGGTGACCCCGATGTACATCGCTTCGGCCGAAGGAGTGCCCTGCTCCAGGAAGTCTACGCGTCCGAAGTAGGGTGAACGCTCCAAACGGCTGAGATCCCGCAGGGACTGAGCGGTCTGCCGAAAGCGCCGCTCGCCTTCCGAGAGCATCTTGTTCTGTTGAAGCACCACGGTGACTGTCTCCAGGATATCGTCCGGCTTGAACCG
>JAKAPV010000195.1 GCA_021806845.1 Bacillota bacterium
GATCTCGTCGACCGCAGATCCGGCATCTTGTGCACGCCGGCATGCCAAAGCTCCCCCTGGCCCACGGCGTGCCAGCCGTCGACCTGCCGCTCCCGGTTCCCGCGCGGTCACCGGCCTTGCCGGCGCTCCGTTGCATGGAGCGGGTGCATTCACCCGCACGACGAAAGTGCCCTGGAGTTCCCTCCAGGGCACTTTCGCTGTGTCAGGTTGCGTGCCGTCTGCCCATTGTCCGGGTGATGTCCAACGCGCGCTTCCAGATGTGGTCCTTCACCGCACCCGGCCCCTTCCTCGGCAACATTCGCGCAATCTCTATGCGGACTTCGCGATTGCCATGCCGTGCGCAGTTAGTGCGCCGCTGCCTGAAGGTAGGTTCCGGGGTCGATCGGCTGGTTGCCCTGGCGGATGGCGAAGTACAGGTGCGGCTGTCCGGTCTGACCGGCCGGTGCCGGAGCCAGTTGGCCGATCACCGCGCCTGCGGCGATCTGCTGCCCGATTTTCACCTGTGCGGACGAGAGTCCGCCGTATTCGGTGCGCACCCCGCCGCCGCTGAGCACGCTGACGGTGAGGCCCTGCGTCGGATCGTGCTCAATGTCCTGCACGATGCCTGCGAACGCGGAGTGCACCGGAGTGCCGGCTGCAGCCGCGATCTGCCAGGTCGTGTTGTAGTACCAGTAGCCGCCGCTTGGCTGATAGACCCAGCCATACCCCTGGGTCACCTTGCCGCTTACTGGCCAAAGGCCCTGCTGCGGCGCGGTGCTCGGAAGGGCTGGTGGCGTCGTGGCGGCTGGGGCGGAGGGCGGCTCTTGTCCTGTCATCGTCTGCGTGCTCGCGGGCTCCGGCACAGCCGGAGTCATCTGCACAGGGAGATTGCCGGGCGAGCGGGTGCGGTGCCCGCCCCACAGCGTCTGGCCTGTCAGGCTCTGTACCGGGGCGCTGGGCGTCGCGGCGCCGTGGGAGGCGATCAGCACGACGACGATCGCCGTCGCGGCCAATGCGCCCAGCGCAAGCCAGGGCTGGCGGCGCACAGCGCCCGTTGCGTGGCGCACGTATCTGCGCGCGGCTTCGTATGGCCCTCGCCACAACCGGTCACCGGTGGGCATTGCGATAAGGACTCCTTCCGTCGGATCCAGTTTGGGCTAGTGTGCGCCGCACACCGGAGCGCCAAACGGTTTTTCGCAACGCAATGTAGGGACCTGCGGCTCTTGCGCGCCGCGAGCTTTGCGCCTTGACCGGCGCGCCTCGGTTGGCGAATCTACAGGGGGGCGCTCACATGCGGTGTCCCCAGTGCGAAAAGAGGTTTGCAAGATGGCGCGTCCTTATCGGGACCTCGTTCCGCTCGACCTCTCCAACATCGAGGAGCAGGCCCGCCTGCGGGCTGCCGTGGAAGCCGTGCGTTCTCAGCTGGGTCGCAGCTATCCGCTGCAGATCGGCGGCGTGCCGCTACCGGTGCGCGGCGTCTTCATGTCGACGGACCCCAGCGACCCGCAGTCGGTCGTCGGAGAGGTCGCCTCGGGGGCGGCGAGCGACGCCGAGACTGCGGTCACCGCGGCTGCCCGCGCGGCGCAGAACTGGTCACAGGTGGCTCCTGAGGAGCGTGCCGCATTGCTGCTGCGCGTCTGCGACGCGCTGCTGCGCAGGCGTCGCGAACTCATCGCCTGGATGGCCTTCGATGCCGGCAAGAACTTCGCCGAGGCCGACGCGGAACTCGTCGAAGCCGTCCATCACATCTCCTGGATCGCAGAGCGGCTGATGACCGCGCGACCGGTGCGGTGGGCGTCCGTCGAGAGCGATGTCGTGGTCGAGGCGGCGGATAGCGCGGTCGGCGCAGGGATCGCGCTGTCTCCCTTCAGCTTCCCGGCGGCGCTGCCGCTCGGCATCGCCGCGGCGGCCATCTCGATGGGGAACGCCGTTGTCGTGAAGCCGTCCAAGGTGGCCCCCGTCGCGGCGCACCAGGCACTCCTGGCCTTTGATGACGCCGGCCTGCCTCCCGGGGTGATGAATGTCGTCACAGGCGATGATCCGGCGTTCCGGGAAGCGCTTGTCCGACACCCCGCCGTCAGGTTCTGCTCCTTCGTCGGCTCCCGCAGCGGCGGCGCCGCCGTCGAGGCAGCGGCGTCTTCCTGGAGCGCAGGGCAAGAACATCCCCGCCGCTTCGTCGCTCGCACCGACGGCAAGGCGGCGACCATCGTCACTGCGAGCGCCGACATCCCCTGGGCCGTCCACGAGGTGGTACGCTCGGCGTTCAGCTACCAGGGCCAGAAATGTACCTCCACGGCGCATCTTATCCTGCTCGGCGCCGTCCACGACGAGTTTCTCGACCGCCTGCTGAAGGCGATCGACACGTATGCGTCCGACCGCGGCCCGGCCTGGGAGAACCACCGCTACGGCCCGCTCGTCAGCGCGGCCGCGCTTGCCCGCGTCCGGGGATATGCCTCCCGGGCCGCACGGGATGCCGCGGTGCTGCGTCCGGGGGACGCCGAGGGGCCTGGCCACTTCATCGGTCCGGTCGTGGTCGATGACGTCCCCAGCGACAGCAGAATCGGGCGCGAGGAGATCTTCGGCCCGTTCCTCAGCGTCATGCGCGCGGGCACCTTGTCACGGGCGGTCGAGCTGGCGACCGGCGCCGGCACGGCGCCAGCGGCGGCCGCCTTCACGCGGGACGCCCGCGAGGCGCAGTACATCCGCGAACACCTGCAGGCACGGGTCCTCTACCTGAACGGGGCGTCCACTGGTCCCCTGGCCGGGGTGCGCTCGCCGGCCGGGGAGGAAGGCAACCCGCGCGAGCCGGATGACCCGTCCGCCTATTACGAGACCCGCACGATCGTGGAGCGCTACGCCATCCCGGACGTCGAATAGCGACGAGAGGGAGGGCCCGTGGCCCTCCCTCTCGTCGTCATGTTTCAAAGTGCTTCTGAACAGGATGCGCGCCGCTCGATGTCCGCGCCCAGCTGGGCGAATTTCTCCTCGAGATCCGCGTAGCCCCGGTCCAGGTGGTACGCGTCGGCGATGGTCGACTTGCCTTCCGCCGCGAGCGCAGCGATCACCAGTGCCGCGGCGGCGCGCAGGTCGCTTGCGTGCAGGTTCGCGCCCGTGAGATGCGACACGCCCGTCACCATGGCCGTGCGTCCCTCGATCTTGATGTCTGCGCCCATGCGGCGCAGTTCAGGCACGTGCATGAACCGGTTTTCAAATACGGTCTCCGTGATGACCGAAGTGCCTTGCGCCATCGAGAGGGCGGCCATCAGCGGGGCCTGCAGGTCCGTCGGGAAGCCGGGGTGCGGCAGCGTCTTCACGTCGATCGGCTGCAGGCGCCCTCGCTGGCGCAGGCGTACGGCATCTCCCGACAGTTCGATCTCGCTGCCCGCCTCGCGCAGCTTCGCGAGGAGAGGCTTGAGGTGCTCCGGCAGCACCGGCCCTACCGTCACATCGCCGCCTGTGGCAGCCGTCGCGACGAGGTAGGTGCCTGCCTCGATGCGGTCGCTGATCACCTGGTACTCGGCGCCGTGCAGGCGGCTCACGCCGTGGATGCGCAGTTCCGCCGTCCCTGCGCCGCGCACTTCCGCCCCAAGGGAGCAGAGGAAGTTCGCGAGATCGACGACCTCGGGTTCCTGCGCGGCATTCTCGATCGTGGTCCACCCGTCTGCCACCGAGGCCGCCATCAGCAGGTTCTCTGTGGCGCCTACGCTCGGGAAGTCGAGATAGATGCTGGCGCCGTGCAGGCGCGGCGCGCGAAACTCCATATAGCCATTGCCGGCCTGGACGTCGGCGCCGAGGGCGATGAGTCCCTTGAGATGCAGGTCGATCGGGCGGGATCCGATGGCACATCCGCCGGGCAGCGGCACGCGCGCGGCTCCGAAGCGGGCGAGCAGCGGGCCTGCGATGAGGAACGACGCGCGCATGCGGCGAACGAGGTGCTCCGGCGCTCCGAACGGGTTGACGTCAACGGACTGCACTACGAGGTCGCGCCCTTCCCGCCGCACTTCGCTCCCCAGCGCCCGCTGCACGCGGCACAAGGTGTCGACGTCGTGCAGCCACGGCACTCCCGGGAGGCAGACGGGATCCGGTGTCAGCAGTGTCGCGGCCAGGATCGGCAGGACGGCATTCTTCGAAGCTTCGACGCGGACGTCGCCGTGCAGCGGGTTGCCGCCCTGGATGTAGAGATCCGGCTCTACCGCAGTCTCGATCTCCTGTCCGTCACGATCCAAGATGCCTTCAGTTCCCTTCGGCGCAGAATGCGGCCTTCCGCCCACTACCTGCCTGGAGGCAGGGTCGGTACCCCGATGAGCACGTTGGCGCTTTGTGCCCTATCGTACGAAATCCGCAGCGCAAGGTTCATCGATCGCCCACCGACCGAGACCTCTGGCCTGCCTCCGGGTAGGTCGGCCAGCGCGAACGCGCCGGTCGGACCACTCAGCACGCCCATGGGCTTCGCCCCAGTGTAGCGAATGGCCTGCGCGATTTGGGTAGCGGTGGGGTGATTATGTAGTTTTGCCGTCAACGTAACTGAAGATTCATCAGTCCCGCACGGGGTCCCCCATAGATGTTCGAGGGCCGAGGCAATCTTTTGGGGTGCCACGACCTCAGTGCGGCTGCAGCTGAGAAAGGTGCGGCCGTGCGGTAGGGGAAACGCCGAGATCCTCGCGGTCTCACCGCCGCGGACTCCTTCAAAGACGGCACCTTGCCCGAGCGGTGAGCGCTTCCACGCGCCGTCCGGCAAGAGCGTCTGCTCGATGTCGCTCACCGGAGGAGGCGCAGAGGAGATCCGCGTCGCGTACACCTCGACCGTCGCCGAGACGGGTGTAGCTCCCAGAGCGCGCGCAAGCGGCACAAGGGCCCAGGTGGTGTTCGTCCCCGCGGGGACGGTCACCGGGGCGGCGGCTACGCTGACCGCCATGAGGGCGAATGACAAGACAAACGGCAAGGCTCGCATTCCGGGTCCCCCCGAAATGGAGCCTTGCCACGAGACGCCTGCACTATACGGTTATACGGGGCTGTGGGCGCCCCCCTCGACCAGCTGCAGGCGCACGTTCGCGCGCAGGAGCGCGAGTTTCGCCCTCGCGTCGTCGATCTCGGCCTTGCTTTCCTGGAGGCGCTCCTCCGCGCGCTGCTTCGCCTCGCGGGCACGCGCCGCGTCGATCTCCTCCCGCCGCTCGGCCGTGCGGGCGAGCACCGTGACGGCGTCGCCGCGCACCTCGAGGAATCCCCCCGTGACGGCGAGCCGATCCTCGCCCTCCGGCCGCTTGATCACGAGGATCGACGGCTTGATCGAGGTCACGAGCGGAATGTGGTTGCGCAGGACGCCGAGGTCGCCGTCCCCGCCGCGCACGATGATCATCTCGGCTTCCGTCTGGAGCGCCTGCCGCTCCGGCGTGACGACCGAGAGGGTGAACGTGCCGGCCACCTAGAGCGTCCTCGCCTTTTCGGCAGCTTCGTCGATGCCGCCGACGTAGCGGAAGGCCGCTTCCGGCAGGTCGTCGTGGCGCCCCTCGAGGATCTCCTTGAAGCCGCGCACCGTCTCCTTGATCGGCACGTACTTGCCGGGGACGCCGGTGAACTGCTCCGCGACGAAGTTCGGCTGCGAGAGGAAGTTCTGGATCTTGCGCGCGCGGGTGACAGTCAGTTTGTCGTCCTCGGAGAGTTCGTCCATGCCGAGGATGGCGATGATGTCCTG
>JAKAPV010000196.1 GCA_021806845.1 Bacillota bacterium
TCCGATCTAAGGCAACCGGCAAGGTTCGCGAGGGAGCACAAATCCGTGACCTCGCGCAAGACCTTGCACAACAGCTCAACCGTTCCTCACGCGGGCTCGCCCTGACAATCGGGCGGGAACTCGCGCGCCAAAACCCTCGCCGTCCGCGTCAGCGCCGCGTCCGGGCACTCGGCCGGGGTCGCGATATGACGGCATTGACACAGCGTTTGGCCATGCTTGCACGCGAACTTGACGAGCTTGGCCGCCGCCGCCGCGAACTGGACCGTCAGATCGAGGGCCGCCTTCAGGAGTACTCGGACCTGAAGTCCAAGCTCATTCAGGCCATCACGCCGGCGAACGTGGATGTCACCATGCAGCAGGCTGAGGCCGCTGCGCTCGACGCCGAAGCGTAAAGAAGAGCGACAGGCGGGAGGCACTGGCCTCCCGCCTGTCGCTTTGCTCTGTCAGCGGATGTCGGCCCCGCGGCGCCAATCCCTGTAGACTTCAAAGAGCGGCTGCAGCAGAGGACGGACGAGCTGCACGGCGTCCTGCCCCGCGATGTCTGCCGCCCTGCGGCTGCGCTCAAGGAGCACCTCGCCCTGGCGGCGCCCTGCGGACTGCAGCACGCGCCCCGGGTCCGAGAGCAGCTGCGACGCCGGGATGCCGCCAGGCTGCTGGTGGTCGAAGACGACCTCCGCATCGGACGGCAGCCCAGGCAGTGCGGCAGCGAGGGCTCGTGCGAAGGCGAGGCGGTCCGCGGCCTCGTAGAGGGCGCCGACGCGCACGAACAAGCGGTCTGAGAACAGCCCGACCGAAAAGTGCGGCACCATCTTGTAGCCTCTGCGCACTTCCGAGAGCGCCACCCAGGTATCCTTGGGCGGGTTGACGGTGCGCCGGGCATGTCTTGCCACGTGCACGAAGAAGCTGCGGCCCGTCGCCTCTTCGATGTCCCCCAGGAGTTCCTCCCCGATCGCCTGGAGCTTCGGCGTGAGGCGCGCGCGCAAGGCGTCCATGCGCGCCGCGAAGCCCTCGATCTCCAGCACCTTGAAATCCTCCGCGGTCAATGCAAGGCGGCTGCGCTGGGCAGTGCCGTTCAGCGGGATCCCCACCTTTGCGCGTTCATGCGTATACAACGTACTGGAGCAGGAAGCGGTCGACGCTGCGGTAGAACGCGGCGATCGTCTCGCTCTTTCGCCATCCGTGCCCTTCTCCCTCGTAGAGTTCGAAGACATGCGGCACGGAGCGCCGGACGAGCGACGCGGCGACCGCCTCGGCCTGCGCCTTCGGCACCACAGGGTCGACGTCGCCCTGGTAGAGTGCGATCGGATCGCGGATCGCGTCCACCGAGAAGATGGGTGAGCGCGAGCGATAGCGCTCTGCCGCCTCCGGCAGGGGCCCGACCATGGAGTCAAGGTAGCGCGACTCGAACTTGTGGGTCTGTGCGGCGAGCGTGAAGAGGTTCGACACGCCGAAGAGGCTGATGCCCGCGCGGAAGACGCCAGGCTGTGCGGTGAGGGCCCGCAGCACGGTGAAGCCCCCGGCGCTCGCCCCCATCACGACCATGCGGCCCGCATCCGCCAGGCCCTGCGTGGCGAGGTGCCGCGCGCCGGAGGTCACGTCCTCGAGATCGAGGATGCCCCACTTGCCTTCGAGCGCCTGCCGGTAGCTGCGGCCGTAGCCGTAGCTGCCGCGGTGGTTGACGTCCAAAAAAGCGTAGCCCCGCGTTGCGAAGAACTGCGCCTGGGCGTCATAACCCAGGCGGTTTTGCCCTGTCGGCCCGCCGTGGACGCGCACGATCAGCGGAGGCGCGCCATTGCAAAACGCGGTCTCTGACGCCGGCGGATAGTAGATGCCGTGCACGGCGTCGCCTCCCTCCGCCATCCAGTCCATCGCCTGGGGCGCCGAGAGCGCCAGGGCCGGGATGTCCTCAGCTCCGCTGCGCCGCACGACGCGCACCGTCGCTCTGTCCGGACTGCGCGGATCCACGCGCACGTCGAGGACCTGCGGGGGAATGTGCGGACCCGAGGCGAGGAGCGCGATGCGATCCCCTTCCACCTCGGTCGGATCGACGCTCAGCTGCAGAAGCTCTCTGTAGGCGGCAAGTTCGCCCTTCACCTGCCGGGATTCTCCCGTCGCCGCCTGCGCGACGCAAAGGCGCATCTCGCCGCCTGCGTTGCGCAGGTAGTAGAGGCGGCGGCCGTCCGCGCTGAACGCGAGCGTGCGCATCCCCTGGCGCCACGCGGCCACCGCGTGTTCGGCGGGCTCAGAGACGAGCGTACGCCGCTCGCCGCTCACGAGGTCCAAGAGCTCGACGTTCCACCAGCCGCTGCGGTCCGAGGCGAACGCGAGCCGGCTTCCGTCCGAAGAGAAGATCGGCTGGAAAATCGACTCCTTTGCCCCCCCAGCCACCACGTCGCACGCCGACGCGAGCGGCAGGCCGTCCGCCTCGCGGCTCACGTCGACGATCTCGAGAAAGGTCCCCATCCAAGGCATATTGGGGTGGTCCCAGCCGACGAACGCAAGCCGCCTGCCGTCCGGGTGCCAGGCGGGCTGCATATAGAAATCGCGGCCCTGCGCAAGGCGGCGCGGCAATTTTCGTCCCTGCGCGTCCACTACGGCCACGCAGGCCGCCCCGTCCGCCTCGTGCACGTAGGCGATGCATCTCCCGTCCGGCGAGACGACCGGCGACGCGGACTCACCCTCCTGCGGCGTGACGGGCCGTGCGGGCCCCGGCTCGAGCCCCTTGCGCCAGATGCGCCGCTCGGCGACGTAGAAGACCGCGTCGTCGCCCGTGCCGAAGTCCCCGCCGCCATAGCCCAGACGCGCCCGCACCGAGTGCTCCGGGGTGAGGTCCCGCGGTGCCTGCAGGGGGTCTTCCTGCACGCACAAGGCGCCGCGGTCGGACCGGTTCTCCATCCAGACAAGCGCTCGGCCGGAGAACTGCACGTCCTGCAGGCGCAGAGAAGAGGCCATGCGCTCCGGGGAGTACGGGCTCAGCCACGTCCCGTACCCTGACTTAGCCCGCCCTGTCTCCACCATCGCACCACCCCCATACCCCTAGTATCCTTCACCCGGGCCGCACGTGCATGCCCGCGCACCATCGCCGCACCGCCTCCATAGCATGCAGCCAGGCGGAGCGCGGGGGGCGTGGCAGTTGGCGCACTGGATTCTGCCGGCGATCCTGATCGGCCTCGCCGGGAACCTCGACAACCTGGGCGTCGGCATCGCCTACGGCGCGCGCCGCATCGGCATACCGGCCCTGCCCAACCTCTTCATCGCGCTGGTGGCGACAGGCGGCACCCTCGTCATGGGCTACGCCGGCAGCGGCATCGGCCACGTCCTGCCCGCCGAGACGGCCAATGCGGCAGGGGCCATCTGCATCATGGCGGTCGGCGTCTGGGTCCTCTGGCCGCGGCGCCCGCGGCGGGAAGCGGAGGTCCCCGCCAAGGGCCCGATCGGGCTGATCCACAACCCTGAGCAGGCGGACGAAGACCTCTCCGGGGACATATCGCTCGTGGAATCGCTCGCGCTCTCGGTCGCGCTCGGGATCAACGCCTGGGCAGGGGGCCTGGGAGGCGGTCTCGTCGGCGTGCCGCCATGGACGCTCGCGCTCTCGACGGGGATCTTCAGCTACCTCACCCTGCTGGCGGGCGACCACCTCGGCCGGCGCACGGTCGGGCACTGGCTGGGCAGCAAGGCGAGCCTCGTCGCAGGGCTGATGCTGATCCTGATCGGCATCAAGGACCTGCTCTAGCCAGCGTCCGCGCCCAAGCGGGCGAGCAGGCCCTCGCGTACCTCCGGCCACTCCTCGCGCAGGACAGAGAACTGAACCGTGTCGCGCAACGTGCCGTCGCGCCGGATCCGGTGGCTGCGCAGCGTCCCTTCGTAACGGGCACCGAGCTTGCGGATCGCCGCCTGCGAGTGCAGGTTGCGCACATCGGTGCGCAGGGCCACCCGCAGCGCGCCCCAATCTTCGAAGGCATGGCGCAGCAGGAGATATTTCGCTTCGGGATTCACGGGGCCGCCCCACGCAGACCGCGTGTAAAAGGTCCAGCCCACCTCAACGCCCCGGTTGACGTGATCGATATCCATGTACCGCGTAGATCCAAGCACCGCGCCGTCCGCGCGGCGGACCACCGCGAAGGCGTAGCAGCTCTCGGCCGCTTCGCACTGCAAGGCATTTTCGATGAAGCGCTCGATGGTCTCCCGGTTGTCGAGTTCCTCGGGGAGCCAGCGCCAGATCTCGGGATCCCCGCCGATCGCGAGCAGTCCCTCGACATGGTGCTTGCGCAGGGGCTCGAGGCGCAGCCGCTCGCCTTCCAGGACGCAGGGACCGAGTGCTGGGTTTCCCATCAGGCTTCACTCCCCGGCCAGATCACCTGTGCGAGTTCGTCCGGCGACGCGGAGACGAGAGCGGCGGCTGCGGAGGACGCGAGCGATCGCTCGAGCGGGCCGAGGCTTCCCGCCGCCAGCACGGCGATCCGCCTCCCGCCCCGTTCGCCGAGCTGCCACTCCCGGTAGCGCAGCCATTTGTGGTGCAGCACGGCCTCGCTCTCCGTACCGCGGTCCACCTCGATCAGCCAGGCGGTGGCCGCGTCGACGCTCGCGTCCGGGACGAGCACCCGCTCCCCGAACCCGGCCGCGCTGCGGTAGGGGAGCCTCGGCTCCGCCCGGTATGCCCCGGCGGGCATGCCCAGCCGACGGAGCGGGAGGTAGATGCGCGCCCGCAGCAGCTCATGCTCCAGGCGCAGCGCCGCGTACGCGCGCGCGCCGCTCTGCGCCGAGGGCAGGATCTGCAGTGCCGCGCGCTGGCCGGTCGCCGTGAGATAGTGGACGGCGCCTTGCGGCCCTTGCGCTGTGCGCAGGAGGCCGCGCGCCCGCAGGGCGGCCGCGTCTCCCTGCGACAGCGCGCAAAGGCCAAGAAGGAGACCGTCATCCGCGAAGCGCACCTGATAGAGGTCGACGAGCAGAATGCGCTCGCGCTCTCCAAGCGTCAGGAGGCGCTGCGTCAGGTCCATGCGGGCCATCACGGCCTCGGCAGCCGGATCTGCAACGGCGGCAGGAGCTGGCCGGCGCTTGCGATCTCGGCGACCGCCTGGCCGCGCGGCAGGCGGCGCAACGTCTCGTAGTCGAAGCGCGGCGCCTCGCGCAGGCCTGACTCCGTGCTGACGAAGCGGCGGCCGAGCGAGTCCCGCAGCTGCTCCAGGTCGTCGCGCGAGAGGCCGCCCAGCAGGATGCGGTTGCGCGCGTTCGAGAGGACGGCCGCCCGGAGCTCCCCGTCCAGCTGGCCGAGATGCTGGTGGGCCAGCACCGCGCCGACGCGGTGCGAGCGGGCTTCGGCGAGGAACGCCGCGAAGCCGCCCTGCGCGAAGGTTTGGAACTCATCGGCGTAGACGAAGGCAGGCGCGCCGCCCGCGGCGCGGCGCAGGGCGGCCGCCTGGAAGAGCAGGAGCGCGAACGATCCCACCGCGCGGGCGGCGAGACCGAGCTCGCCTTCCGGCAGCGCGAGCAGCAGGAGGCCCTGCGCGGCGAGGAGCTGGTCGAAGTCGCAGGCGGGACGCGCACTGAACAGGGCGCGCGCCCAGGGATGCGCCGTGAGCTGCGCGACGGCCGACTGCACGCCGATGAAGGCATCCTGGCGGAAGCGGGGGCTCCACCCGC
>JAKAPV010000197.1 GCA_021806845.1 Bacillota bacterium
CGGTGATGAGTCCCCACTCGAAGCGGGACCGGAGCCGGCTCTCCAGGGTGGTGATTTCCTTCGGGGGGCGGTCCGACGAGAGGACGATCTGCTTCTGGGCGCCGTAGAGCGCTTCGAAGGTGTGGAAGAATTCCTCCTGCGTGCCCACCTTGCCGGCGATGAACTGGATGTCGTCGATCAGGAGGAGGTCGATCGTGCGGTAACGGCTGCGAAACTCGGGCCCCTTGTTGTCCCGCACGGAGTTGACCATCTCGTTGGTAAAGGTCTCTGCAGATACATAGAGGATCTTGAGGTTCGGCCTGCGCTGCAGCGCCTGGTTGCCGATCGCCTGCATGAGGTGCGTCTTGCCGAGACCAACGCCGCCGTAGATGAACAGAGGGTTGTAGGCCCTGCCCGGCATCTCCGCGACGGCGAGTGCGGCGGCGTGCGCAAGGCGGTTCGAATTGCCGACGACAAATCCGTCGAACGTGTAGCGGGACTGCAGGGCGACCTTCGCGGGCGCCTCCGGCTGGACGGAGACCGTTTGCGCGGGAGCGACCGGTGCTTCCGCAGCTCGCCGCTCGACGACCGTGAAGCGAACGTCCAGCGGTTCTCCGAAGGCGACTGTGATCGCCCGCAGGATCTGCCCGCGGTAATGCTCGTCAAGGGTTGCGCGGGCGGCCTCGGAAGGAACGCCGAGCGTCAGGCAGCCGTCGGAGAGGGCGACCGGCTGTGCCGGGTGGACCCAAATCTCGTAACTTGGCCGCGGGAGTTCGCGCTGCAGGAGGACGCAGGCTCTTGACCAGATGCCTTCCAGTCCCTCCTGCATCTCCGGGGTATCCTCCTCGCGTGAACCAGATGAATCCTGGTTATAACTGTATGCAGAGTCTACTGCAGACCCGGAATCGGGCAGGAGAGGCAACAAATCGGATGGATTTGGCAACCGCGACCGGAACCCTTGCTTCATAAACAACCCACACCTTATCAACTTGCTTGTCCACAAGTTGTGGATAATGAAAAGGGCCGCCCAAAGCGGTCTACGTAGGGTGGCGAAACGATGATAACAGAGGCGTGGCGGCTGGGCAAGAAGTGGAAAGAGGGGCGGTGCGCTTGACAGGCAGTCTAAGCCGACCCTACACTCTTAATGCTTTTTTTAACGCGGGGGGGTGCAGACAGCATGAAGCGGACGTTCCAGCCGAACCGTCGCCGCCGGTCAAAGGTACATGGCTTTCGCCGGCGGATGAAGACGGCCGACGGACGCAAAGTTCTGCGGCTCCGCAGGCTAAAGGGCAGGAAGCGGATCTCGGCCTAGGTGGCAGTGGACGAACGGCTCCGAAAGCGCGCGGCAGTGCAGGCGGTCTTCAATCGAGGAGAGCGTTTTTCCGACCGCCGCCTCGTACTCCTCGTTCTGGCGGGAGAGACGGGTCGGCGGCGTTGCGCGTTTGCGGCCGGCAAGAAGATCGGAAACGCCGTGCAGAGGAACCGCGCGCGCCGGAGGCTGCGCGAGGCGTACCGCCGGGTCAGAGGGGAGTTCTTGGTCGGATGCGATCTGGTGCTGCTGGCGCGGCCGGACGTGCTCGGGGCTCCGTTCGGGGAACTGCTGACGGGGCTGCGCCACGTGCTGCAGAAGGCCGAGGAGGCGCGGCATCCCGGATCGCAGTGACGGTTTTGACCGCGGGTATCCGCTTCTACCGTCGCTTTATCTCTCCGCTCACGCTGCCGCACTGCCGCTACACCCCCACGTGTTCGCAGTACGCCCTGGTCGCGATCGAGCGGTATGGTGCCCGCAAGGGCGGAGTCATGGCCGTGAAGAGACTTTTGCGCTGCCACCCGTTCCATCCAGGCGGATGGGACCCCGTTCCCTAGCCGACGGAAGGAGATAGGTACTTGGCGATCTTCAATGCGCTTGTCTCCGCCATGGAGTGGGTGCTGCAGCAGTTTTACCTGTTCACGCACAGCTACGGCCTGGCGATCATTCTGCTGACGATCCTCGTCCGGGTCGTGATCATGCCGCTCTATCACGGCCAGCTGCGCTATATGCGCAAGATGCAGGAGATGCAGCCGGAGCTGAAGCGGATCCAGCAGAAGTACAAAGGGGATTCGCAGCGGATCAACCAGGAGACGATGGATCTCTACAAGAGGGCCGGGACGAACCCGCTCTCGGGATGCATCCCGATGATCGTGCAGCTGCCGATCCTCTACGCGCTGTACCAGGCGCTCCTGCGGTTCCACTACATAGGGATCCCGAGCTTCCTCTGGCTGCACAACCTGTCGAAGCCGGACCCGTACTTCATACTGCCGGCGCTCGTGGCGCTGAGCACCTTCTGGCAGACGTGGGTCACGATGCCGCGCGGCACGACGGACCGCTCCCAGCAGATGATCACCTACATCCTGATGCCGGCCTTCCTCTTCTACATCAGCATGCGCTACGCCAGCGGCCTTTCGCTCTACTGGTTCTTCGCCACGCTGTTCACGGTGGCGCAGAGCTACGTAATGGGAGTTGGCCGGCCGCGCACACCGGTGGTGAAAGCAGAGAAATGAGCGACCTGCAGGAGATCGAGGTAGAGGGCGCGACGCTCGAAGAGGCGAAGCTGAGGGCGGAGGGCCGCCTTGGGGCCCTCCCAGAGGAGCTCGAGATCACGGTCCTGCGAGAAGGAAAGCAGGGCATGCTCGGGCTGTTCAGCCGTCCCTGGCGGATCCGCGCCCAGCGCAAGGAGATCGCATCCGACTCCGGCGCGAGCGCCACAGACCTCCTGCAATCGTTCTTCGCTGCCCTGGGGATCGAAGTGAACCCGGTTGTGCGCCGCGATGAGGAACATCTGTTCCTCGACGTGGACGGGGAGTTCGATTGGCTGACGCGGCACCGCGGCGAGGCGCTCGACGCGCTGCAGTACGTCTTGGCCTCGGCCGTCGGACGGCGGGGCGGGGAGCGCATCGTGCTCGACGCGGGCGGCTACCGCGTTGCACGGCAGCGCTCTTTGGAGAAGCTTGCCCGCGAGGTCGCGCAGCGCGTGCGCGAGTCCGGCCAGCCGGCGACGCTTGAGTCGATGCCTGCGGCGGAGCGGCGCATCGTGCACAGCGTGATCCAGGAGTATGCGGATCTCCAAAGCCAGAGCCAGGGAGAGGAGCCGCACCGCCAGGTCGTGATCTCGCTGCGGTGATCGACGCACTGCGGGCAGCGCTGTCAGCAGCTGATCTGTCGCTCGGCGACGAGGCCGTGGCGGCGCTGACAAGATACATGGAATACGTGCTGGCGGCGAACGAGGCGCAGAACCTGACTGCGCTCCGTTCGCCGGATTTGTTTGCCCGCGAGGGGATCGTCGATAGCATTCGCGCCTTTTCGGCAAGCGGAGCCCGGACGGGCACACCCCTCGTCGACGTCGGGAGCGGCAGCGGCCTGCCGGCGCTCGTCTGGCTGTGCGCCGGCTTCGTTCCCCATGCGACCCTGATCGAGTCCGAGCGCCGCAAGGCGGAGTTTCTGCGGGCGGCCGCAGCGGAGCTCGGCCTCAGCGCCAGCGTCACCTGGGGCCGGGCGGAGGTACTGGCGCAGGGAGCCATGCGCGATGCGGCGCCGCTTGTCAGCGCGCGCGCCCTGGCCGCAGCGCCCCTGGCGGTCGAGGTGACCGGCGCTCTCGTGCGCCCAGGAGGAGACCTCTTGCTCCTCAAGGGCCGCCGTGCCGCGGAAGAGGAAGAGGCGGCGCGGCCGGTCGCCGCCCGGATGGGCTTTGCGCCTGCGCAGCTGCGCGGCTACGAGCTGCCGGGCGGCGTGGAGCGTGCCGTGCTCGTATACCGCAAGCGCAGGCCGACCCCGGCGGGCAGGCCGGCGAGTTTCGCGCGCCTGCGACGGGAGTTTCCGCCTAGCCCGACAGGCAAAGAGAGGTAAGGGCAGTTCGAGGGCGAATAGGTCGAGACACCGGAGTGTGGTGGTCTTGGCCTCGGAATTCGTCGAAATAGCGCCTGGCGACGTCCGGCGCAGTCCTTTTCAGGCGCGGCGGGCGTTTGACGACGCCGAACTGGGAAGGCTCGCCGCCTCGCTGCGGGAGCATGGAATGCTGCAGCCCATCGTGGTGCGACCGGTGGAGGGCGGGTACGAACTCGTTGCGGGGGAGCGGCGCCTGCGCGCGGCGGTTGCCGCGGGGCTCGCGCGAGTACCTGCGGTCGTTCGCCGGGAGGGCGACGCGGAGAGCGCCACGCTCGGTCTTATTGAGAACCTGCAGCGCCAGGACCTGAACGTCATCGAAGAGGCCGAAGGGTACCGGCGTGCGATGCAGGAGTTCGGTTGGACGCAGGCCGAAGTCGCGAAGCGGGTAGGCAAGAGCCAGCCGGCCGTCGCGAACAAGCTGCGGCTGCTGCAGCTTGGTGAGGAGATCCGATCGCTCGCCGAGAGCGGCGCGCTGGGCGAGCGGCATCTGCGCGCGCTCCTGCAGGTCCAGGGAGCGCAGCGCGTGGTGCTCGCGCGCCAGGCCGCGGCGGAGAGATGGACCGCCGGCGAGGTGGAAAGGCGAGCGCGAAGTATTTCCCGGGAAATGCCGCGCCGCCAAGTGCGCGACATACGGATCGTACTGAACGCGCTGCGGGAGAGCGTAAATCGTCTACGAGCGGCGGGCGTCGGGGTCGAGATGAAGGAAGACGAGCGGGACGATGCATGGGAGGTGCGAATCCGCATCTCCAGGCGATGAGGGGGTAGAGAGATGGGTCGAGTGCTTGCCGTGGCCAATCAGAAGGGCGGAGTCGGCAAGACCACGACGGCGATCAACCTCGGCGCCTGCCTTGCGGAACGCGGCCAGAAGGTGCTCCTCGCTGATGTGGATCCCCAGGGCAACGCGACCACGGGCCTCGGCATCTCCAAGACGGGTGACGGGCCGTCGATGTACGAGGTGCTCGTGGACGGAGGGGCCGTGCGGGACAGCATCCTCCCTACGCAGGTAGAGGGCATGCACGTCGTTCCGGGGTCTGTCGACCTTGCGGGGGCGGAGATCGAGCTCGTCAGCCTGCAGCGCCGGGAGTTCCGGCTGCGGGACGCGCTCGAGGAAGTGCGTGAGCGCTACGACTACATCCTGCTGGACTGCCCCCCATCGCTTGGCCTGATGACGCTGAACGCGCTGGTGGCGGCCGATGCCGTGCTGATTCCGCTCCAGACGGAGTACTACGCGCTGGAGGGGCTCACCCAGCTCCTGCGCACCGTGCAGATGGTCCAGGGCGGGCTGAACCCCGGCCTGACCGTGGACGGCATCGTCCTGACAATGTTCGACGCGAGAACAAACCTTTCGATACAGGTCGCGGACGAAGTGAAACGGCACTTCCCCGATCAGGTCTACAGAACGGTGATCCCGCGCAACGTCCGGCTGAGCGAGGCACCGAGCCACGGGCGACCGATCTCCCGGTACGACCCGAGATCCCGAGGCACTGAGGTTTATCGAGAACTTGCCCAGGAGGTGCTGGTACGTGGCAAAGCGGGGACTGGGGCGCGGGCTTGAGGCGCTGATCCCGGAGGTTCGCGTCGCCCCGGGGGAGGGGCCGCAGCATATTGCTGTGAGCGCGATTCGACCAAATCCATACCAACCCCGGCGCGAGTTCGAACCGGCGGCCCTCAAGGAACTTGCGGACTCGATCGCGCAGCACGGCGTGCTGCAGCCGCTGGTCGTACGTTCCGCGGCGC
>JAKAPV010000198.1 GCA_021806845.1 Bacillota bacterium
GGCGGGGATCGCCTGGGCCTGAGGCCCCTCCCGGAGCTTCCGCCGGCTTCCCCGCCCCTACATCTCATGCCCCGACCGTTGAGCCCGGGGGCATCACACTACCCCCACAGGCTGCTAGCGCCCCTGGAAACGCGGGCGGCGCTTTTCGATCATCGCCATGATCCCTTCCGCTGCGTCCTGCGTCGCCGAAAGGCGCGCCATCGCCTCTCCCTCGCTGCGGTAGCCTTCCGCAATCCCCCGCTCGAGGCCCGCGCTGATGGCCTCCTTCGCGGCCTGCAGCGCGAGCGGAGGCTTCTCCGCGAGGGCTCGCGCGAGGTTTAGGGCCTGGTCGCGCAGCTCCTCATCCGGATAGCTGCGCAGCACGAGGCCGCACTCGACCGCCTCCGCGGCGCGCAGCTGGCGGCCGCTGTAGATGAGCTCGCGCGCCCGCTGCGGGCCGATTGCGAGCGGCAGGCGCTGCGTCCCGCCCCAACCCGGGATGATGCCGAGGTTGATCTCCGGCTGGCCGAACTTCGCCGACTGCGCGCAGAGCCGGATGTCGGCGCAGAGCGCGAGCTCGAGGCCGCCGCCGAGGCAGAGCCCGTTCACGGCCGCGATCAGCGGCTTCGGGAAGGCGGCGATGCGAGGGTACACTTCGCGGCCGCGCTGCAGGAGCCCGAGCGGCCCCGACGCCATGGCGGACTTGATGTCCGCGCCCGCGGAGAAGAACATGCCCTCCCCCGTCAGCACGACGACCCGCACGCCGTCGTCCTGGGCGAGCCGTCCGAACGCCTCTTCGAGGGCGTCCAGGAGCTCGATCGACATCGCGTTCACGGGCGGGTGCGCAATCTGGAGCGTCGCGACGAAGCCGTCGCGGCGCTCGCGCAGGAGATTGCCCTCAGTAGTCAAGGAATCCCCTCCCCGCCTCGACGCCCGTGCGGCCGGCTGCCACGAGACCGCGCAGGCGCTCGGGCGGGCGGAAGCGCTCCCCGTACTGCGCCTGCAGTCCCTCCAGGCGCGCGAGCACCCGCTCAAGCCCGATGCGGTCCGCCCGTCCGAGCGGTCCCTCCGGCAGCCCTGCTCCCGCCCGCATCGCGATATCGATCTCCCGCGCGGTCGAGATGTTCTCGTCGAGGCACCGCACCGCCTCGAGGAAGACCGCGAGGCTGAAGCGGTCCAGGAGTTCCGTCTCCTGTTCCTTGGTCATCTGCGCACCTCCTCAGCCGGTGTAGGTGTAGAAGCCCTCGCCCGTCTTCGCGCCGCGCTTGCCCTCCGCGAGCAGCCGCGTGATGCGGTCGCCGAGGTCGAAGCGCTCGCCGTAGGCGGCGCTCAGGGTCTGCGCGACGTCCTCGGCGATGTCGAGGCCGAGGGCGTCCGCCAGCGCATAGGGCCCCATCGGCGCGAGGCGCGACGCGGCGACGGCCGCGTCGATCTCCCGCGGCTGCAGGCCGAGGTCGCGCTCGGCGCGGAAGACTTCCGCGAGGCCGGCCATCAGGATGCGATTCACGAGGAAGCCCGGGCACTCGCGCACGCGCACGCCGATGCGGCGGATCGACTCGACGAACTCCACGGCCGAGTCGACGTACTCCTCGTCGGTCTCGCTCCCCGCGATCACCTCGACGAGCTTCATCACGGACGCGGGGAAGAAGAAGTGCATGCCGACGAGGCGCTGCGGCTTTTGGAGCTTGGCGCCCACTTCCGTCACCGGCAGCGCCGAGGTGTTCGTGGCGAGCAGCGCCGTCTTCGACACCTGTGCCTCGACCTCCGCCAGCACTGCCTGCTTCAGCGAGAGCTTCTCCGGCACCGCCTCGATCACGAGGTCGACGTCGGAGAACCCCTCGAAGCCGACCTGCGGCGTGATCAGCGCGATGCGGTCCTCCGCGTCGTGCTCCGAGATGCGCCCGCGCTGCGCGCGCCGCGCGTAGATGTCGCGGATGTGGGCCATGCCGCGCTCGAGCTGCGCCTCGTCGACGTCCTTCAGAACCACCGGCAGACCCGAGAGCGAGATCACCTGCGCGATCTCCGCGCCCATCGTGCCGGCGCCCAGCACCGCGGCCTTGAAGACGTACACTAGCCCTGCACCTCCACGATGATGCTCGCGCCCTGCCCGCCGCCGACGCAGAGCGTCGCGAGTCCGTAGCGCACGCTGCGGCGCGGCATCTCGTGCACGAGGGTCGTGACGAGGCGCACGCCCGTGGCGCCGATCGGGTGGCCGAGCGCCAGCGCGCCGCCGTTGACGTTGACGATCTCGCGGTCCCACTTCAGCTCGCGCTCCACCGCAAGGTACTGCGCCGCAAACGCCTCGTTGATCTCGATGAGGCCGATGTCCTGCAAGGAGAGTCCCGCGCGCGAGAGCGCCATGTCCGTCGCGCGCACGGGTCCGAGGCCCATGCGGCGCGGATCGCAGCCGGAAAAGGCGTAGCTGACGATGCGCGCGATCGGCGTCTTGTCGTGTTTTCTCGCCCACTCCTCGTCCGCCAGCACGACCGCGGCGCCCGCGTCGTTGAGCGGCGACGAGTTGCCGGGCGTCACGCGGCCGCCCTTGCGGAAGGTCGCGGGCGCGGTCGCGAGGCGCTCCGGCGAGAGTCCTGCGAGGATGCCCTCGTCCTGGCGGATCACCTCCGCCTCCCCTCGCCGCGACGGGATCTCCACGGGCGCGATCTCGTCCTTGAAGCGTCCGGAGCGGCTCGCCTTGAACGCCTTCTGGTGGCTCTGCACGGCGAGCTCATCCATCTCGAGGCGCGAGATGTCGTAGTCGTCGGCGAGGATCTCCGCCGTCTCGCCCATCACCATGCCGGTGTAGTAGTCGGTGAGGCCCTCCCAGATGCTGTCGCGCAGCTCCTGGTGGCGCAGGCGGATGCCAAAGCGGGCTCCATACGTGAGGTACGGGGCGCCGGACATCGACTCCGCGCCGCCCGCCAGCACCACCTGGGCCTGGTCGAGCATGATCTCCTGCGCGCCGGAGACGATCGCCTGGATGCCCGAGGCGCAGTTGCGCTGCACCGTATAGGCGGGCACCTCGTACGGGAGTCCAAGGTGCAGCCCGACCTGGCGCGCGAGGTTCGCCTCCGCGATCGGCATGCCGCCCGACCCGAACACCACCTGGTCCACCTGGTCCTTCTCCACAGCGGCCGCCTCGAGTGCGGCCGCCGCCGCCGTGCGGCCGAGTTCCGTCGCCTTCACGTCGCGCAGTCCGCCGCCGAAGCTGCCGACCGGCGTACGCTTCGCGCTGAGGATGACGACGCCCATCAAGATTCCTCCTTCGCCTGCTCTGCGAGTTCGCGCCGCAGCACCTTGCCGATCGCGGTGCGCGGCAGCTCCGCGCGGATCTCCCATTGCCGCGGCGTCTTGTAGCCCGCGAGGCGCTCGCGGCAGAACGCCTGGACCGCCTTGGTGTCCATCTCGACCCCCGGATCCGCCACCAGCACCGCCCGCACCGCCTGCCCGCTGTGCGGGTCCGGGACGCCGACGACGGCCGCTTCGCGCACGCCGGGGTACTCGAGGAGCACTTCCTCGACTTCGCGCGGGTAGACGTTGAAGCCGCTGACGATGATCAGGTCCTTCTTGCGGTCCACGATGCGGCAGAACCCGTCCTCGTCGATCACGCCGATGTCGCCCGTGAGGAGCCAGCCGTCCTGCAGCACGCGGGCCGTCTCCTCCGGCCGGCCGTAGTACCCCATCATGACCTGCGGACCGCGCACGGCGAGTTCTCCCGGCTCTCCCGGCGGCATGTCGCGGGAGGGGTCCTCGGGATCGACGATGCGCTGCTCCGTGTCCGGGAACGGGATGCCGACGGTGCCCGTCTTGCGCTGGCCCTGCAGCGGGTTGGAGTGCGTCACCGGCGACGCCTCGGTGAGGCCGTACCCCTCAACGAGCACGCCGCCCGTCAGCCGCTCGAAGCGCTCCTGCAGCACCGCGGGCAGCGGCGCCGAACCGGAGATGCAGAAGCGGATCGACCGCATGTTCCAGCGCTCCGCGTGGGGATCCGCCACCACCGACTCGTACATGGCCGGGGCTCCCGGGAACAAGGTCGGCTGGAAGTGGCGCACCTCCTTCACCACCTGGGCCGGCGCAAAGCGCGGCACGAGGTCGATCTCCGCGCCGGTCGCCACGCCTAGATTCATCGCGACCGACATGCCGAAGACGTGGAAGAACGGCAGCACCGCGAGCACTCTCTCCTCGCCGGGCCGGTACTCCGGCATCCACGCCCGGCACTGCAGGGCATTCGCCACGAGGTTGCGGTGCGAGAGCATCGCGCCCTTCGGGCTGCCCGTCGTGCCGCCCGTATACTGCAGCACCGCGAGAGCGCCGGGGTCCCCCGGCGGCGGCAGCTCGCCGTGCTGTCCGCGCCGCAGCACGTCGCGGAAGGCGATCGCGCCCTGCGGGGCCTGCGGCGCGTGCTGGGTGATCGCCTGCAGGAGCGCGAGCGAGCGCGGCAGGTAGTCCCGGATGCGTGTCGTCACGAGCGTCGCGCCGTGCAGCGCGTCCTGCAGGCGCCCGCCCACGAGGTCAAGCGCGACGACGACGGTCGGCTGCGCGTCCGTGAACTGCACGTCGAACTCCCGGGGCGTGTAGAGGGGGTTTGTCGGCACGACGACCGCGCCGGCGAGCAGCGCCCCGTAGTAGGCGATCACGAACTGCGGCGAGTTCGGCAGCACGAGTGCCACGCGGTCGCCGCCCTTGAGACCGAGCGAGAGCAACCCGCGCCCGAAGGCCTCCGCATCGCGCAAGAGGTGGCGGTAATCCATCGTCCGTCCGAAGAAACGGAGCGCGCGCCGCTCCGGGAATTTCGCCGCCGCTTCGCGCAGCAGCTCAGGGACCGTCCAGTCAGGGTAGTCGAGTGTGAGGGGGATGCCGTCCGGCCGAGCACTGATCCCGGATTGCATGGCGAGTTCCTCCCTTCAGTCTTCGACGCGGGGTGCGGAAACCTGCTCCCAGAGGATCTCGGCGATGTCCTGGACCTCTCCTCCCCCCTCCGCGCGCACTCCGTCGCTCATCATGTTGAGACAGAAGGGACACGAGGTCGCGACGACCTCCGCCCCGGTCTCCACCGCTTCCTTGGCGCGCAGCCGGTTGACGCGCGGTGCGCCCTCCTCGCGGAAGGCCCAGCCGCCGCCGGCGCCGCAGCAGAAGGAATCGAGGCCGTGGCGCGGCATCTCGGTGATCTCCATGCCCGCGCCCGAGAGCACCTCGCGCGGCGCGTCGACGATGCCGCCATAGCGTCCGAGATAGCAGGGGTCGTGGTAGGTGACGCGCCGCCCGCCGGCCGCGCGCGAGATGCGCCCGGTCACGAGGGCCAGCGAGAGGTACTCGCTGTGGTGCACGACTTCGAAGTCGGCACCGAAGTCGCGGTACTCGTTCTTGAGCTGCTGCATGCAGTGCGGGCACATCGTGACGATCCGCCGCGGCGCGACTTCCTGCAAGAGCTCGACGTTCTGCTGCGCCTGGATCTGGTAGAGGTACTCCTGGCCTGCGCGCCGCGCGGGATCTCCCGTGCAGCCCTCGCGCCTGCCGAGCACCTGCACGTCCTCGCCCATCGAGAGCAGGAGCTGCGCGAGCGCCCTCGCCACCTTCTGCGCCCGGGGGTCGAAGGCCCCGGCGCAGCCGACCCAGAGCAGCGTCTCGCACGGC
>JAKAPV010000199.1 GCA_021806845.1 Bacillota bacterium
ACCGCCTACCTCGCGCTGCAGCTGCCGCGCCCCGTGCGCTTCCAGCAAGCCCGGCGAGAGCATTTCCTCTCGACCATCCATTCGCGCGCACAGGTGCACCACATCCGCGTTGCGGCGAAGAAGGACGGCACGCTCCTCGCGATCGACGATGACATCCTGCTGGATGCGGGGGCTTACGCTTCCCGCGTGGACTGCGGCCGCACGACCGCAGTGACGATCCCGGGGCCATACCATCTCTCCGCCTACCGCTGCCGTTCCCGCAACGTGAAGACGCACAAGGTGCCGGTCGGCCCGTACCGCGGCGCCGGCAGGCCGGAGGGCAACTTCGTGATGGAGCGGATGATGGATGCCTTGGCTGGCCGCCTCGGCCTGGACCGCGCCGAGGTGCGCCGGCGAAACCTCATCGAGCCGGGCGAGATGCCATACGACACGCAGATCCCGGACCGCAGCGGCAACGGCGTGATCGTCTACGACAGCGGAGACTACCCGCTGGCGCTCGAGACCGCTCTTCAGGCCGCGGATCTCGACACGTGGCGCAGGCGCCAGGCGGAGCCGCTGCCCGACGGACGGCGGATCGGGATCGGCTTTGCGATGTTCACGGAGGACACCGGCGTCGCCCCCTTCGAGATGGCGATCGCGCAGCTCATGCCGGACGGCAAGATCCGCATCGCGACAGGTTCCCCCGCGCAGGGTCAGGGACACGAGACGAGCTTCACCCAGATCGCCTGCTCTGCCCTCTCCCAGACGCCCGCCGAAATCGTCTATGCCGACACGGACACAGCGCTCGTGCCGGCGGGCATCGGCACATTCGGCAGCCGCGCGACGGTGCTCGGGGGGTCGGCACTGCACCTCGCCTGCAAGAAGCTTGAGGAGCTGCTGCTCGGCCTTGCGGCCGAAATGCTCTCGGAAGACCCCTCCCGACTCTCGCTCTCGCCGGGCAGGATCGACGGCCCGAGCCGCGGCGTCTCGCTCGCGGATCTGGCGGAAGACGCCCTCAGCAAGGGGGCGAACCTGCGCGTGCAGGCTGACTTCCGGCCAGAACAGCCGACCTACGCGGACGGCTGCCACATCGCGATCGTCGCTGTGGACGCCGAGACCGGCGCGGTGGAGATTCTGAAATACATCGTCGTCGACGACTGCGGGAACGTGGTCAGCCCGCGTCTCGTGGACGGGCAGATCCAGGGTGGACTCGCGTTCGGGGTCGCCTGCGCCCTCCTCGAAGAGCTGGTGTACGACGACCAGGGCCAGCTGCTGACGGGCAGCTTCATGGACTACCCGCTGCCGACCGCGCTCGATGTGCCGCGCGCCGAGATCCACCACCTGTGCTCTCCGTCACCGCGCAACCCGCTCGGTGTTAAGGGAGTAGGCGAGGGCGGCACTGTCCCGGCCTTGGCTGCCGTCGCGGGCGCTGTAGAAGACGCGCTGCGCCCGCTCGGCGGCGACATGGTCCGCCAGCTGCCGCTGACCCCGGAGCGCGTGACAAAGCTCGTCGCCGCCGGCAAGAGCCGGTAGCTCGCGTTCGGGGGAGGGAGGCCGCCGTGCCTGCAGTCGGGGTGAGGATGCGCCGGCTGGCGCCGCTAGGGCTCGCAGCCTGCCTGCTTGTGGGCTGCGGCGCCTCCCCCGGCCCCTCCGCCACACATTCGGCCGCAAGGAACCGCCAGTCCTCGAGTGGAATCTCGGCGGCCGCTGCCGCTTGCTTTCCCGGGTGGGAGCAGACCGACCTGCGCATCGCGCAAGCGGCCAAGCTGCCGGTTCCCATGGCGGAGATCGTCGGCACCCAGAGCGCAGCCACTTCGGTGAGCCTGCAGAACCTCCCCGTATGGCTTGGAGACGCAGCAGGCACGCCGCTGACGGCAGGCGCGCTGCTCAAGGGGTTCACCGTGCAGGGCCAGGATGCGACCGGACCCGATGGCGTCCTCTCGGTGCAGCCGAATCCCCTCGGCAATGGGCTGCGGCTCTACGTCGAGGAAGTCGGGCTGACGCCTGCGCAGCGGACGCAGCTCACGGCGGCAGCTGCACCCGCACCGAGCGGCCCCGTGACCCTGGTGATACCGGTGCCGGGCTTTGCGCAGGGCGGCTTGGCAACCATCTCGGCTTTCTTGCAGGCGCTGCTGGCGACGCTCAAGGCCGGCGGCGAATCCTCCGCAATGCTCTATTCCGTCGTGCCAAACCCGCCCAATCCCTCGCACTACCAGACCCCAGCGGGACCCTTGCAGCCTGCGGCACTGCTCTCCCGCCTGACCTCGTGCACTGCTGGCCCCGCCTGGTACCTGCAGGAGACGGGGGGACTCCTCGAGCCGGTCCCCGTCTTTTTGGCACTGGCGCAGGGAGGCGTCGCCTTCGGGTTCGCTCCCGGGTTCCTCATGGTAGCGGCGCGCACGGCAGCCGGCAGGCAAATTTACTGGTACACGGAGCCAGAGATATCGACGCAGTGAGGGGGAAGGTCGATGCCAGCCTTGCCGTCTTCCCGCCTTGCAGCCTTGTCGGCAGCCCTTGCCGTTTGTCTGACGACCAGTGGGTGTGCCGCGTTATCCGCGTCTTTCGCGCATCGACAAGCACGGCCGCTGCCGTCGATCAGCGCGAAGTTCATCGGTCCGCAGGGTGTCGCCAGCGTCACCGCGGTACAGTTCGTGGGAGCCAGCGACGGCTGGTTCGGAGTGGTGGAGACCGGCGCGCTGAGCGGCACACCTGCGGGCGCTGGAACCCTCATGCGCACCAAAGACGGCGGCAGGACCTGGACCGCCGTATCAAAAGTTCCGGGCGAGATCCTGGCGATCGACTTCCTGACGCCACTGCAGGGCTACGTGGTGGTGCAGGAGAGCCGCAGCACCGAACTCATGCGCACTTCCGACGGCGGCGCGACGCTCACGCCGGTATCGAGCGCGCCGGGAAGCGGAAGTCAAGTGCAGCTCAGCATGAGTTCCGCAACGCAGGGCTTCCTCGTGGATGGTCAGACGCTCGACGTGACATCCGACGGGGGCAACACATGGCATTCCTCGCCAATCAGCCTTCCGGGGCCGCCGCCGGCCACGGGGGCTTTGCCGCCGCAGGCCTACTTTCTAACTGCCACGGAGGGGTTCGTCGTGAACGGCGACGGACTATACCGTACGACGAACGGCGGCAGCGCCTGGCAGGACGTCTATGTGCTGCCCGCCCAGATGTTGAGGTACTACAGCGGCGGCCACGCTGTTGGGCCGATTTCATTCGCCAGCCCAACTCTCGGTTACGCGGTGCTCAACGTGGCTGAGTGCTGGGCGGGGGGGTGTCCCGACGTGATCCTCCGCACGGAGGACGGCGGCGCCACCTGGGCCCCGGTGTCCGCGGAGACGCAAGGGCCCCTCCCTGGGATCACTGCCCCCATGACGGGGCCGCCGGGCGGCATCCAGGCGCTGCTCGGGTTTGGAGCCCAAGGCGTCTCCGCCGCGACCATGATGGGGCTCTATGTGAGTCACGACGGCGGCGTGACGTGGAAGGCCGCGACGTCCCCTCCCGAAGTTAGCCCCACTCAGTTCACTAACCTGAGTTACGACCCCGAGGCCGGCGTGCTCGCGGGGGGCCCGGGGAACCTCGTGCAGATGACGCCGAGCGGCGAGTGGCGCCCACTCTGGCCGGCTTTGGCTCCGACTGCGGCGATCGACTTTACGTCTGCAACGACCGGGTACGGAATCCAGCTGCAGCCGAAGATGGCGCTCCTCAAGACGACCAACGGCGGGCGCGTATGGAAGCAGCTGTATATTCCGCCCCAAGGGTGGCTGCCAGGGCAGGTATCCTTCAGCGGGAGGAGCGGATGGCTACTCCTCGCGAGCAGCGCCCAGATGCAAACGCAGACCTACGAAGTGCTTGCGACGAGCGGCGGGGGAGCCAACTGGAGGGTGGTGCAGGCGCCGAATGCCCAAAGCGGGCAGATACTTCCGAGCGGACATGGGGTACTGCTGACATACGGCTTCAGCGGCCCTCCGTCGCTCTACACGACCCATGACGGAGGGCGGCACTTTACGTCGCGCGGGCTGCCGCACGGGGTGCAGCAGCCCGGAATCGCGTTCTCGTCGGCGCGGGTGGGGTACGTCGTGGCGGAGCCAAAGTACTCCAATGAACTCTTGTACCAGACAACCGACGGCGGGCGGATGTGGCACAAGCTCGCCCTCCCGAGGTTTCCCCAGAACTCCATCATCACTTATCAGGAAATCGCCACCGACCACGCGGGTGACCTCTGGGTGCTCCTGAGCCAGCACCTCTACGGCGAGCCGACCTCCGTGGACATCTATATCCGGTACCGCGATGGCCAGTGGCGGGAGATCAAGATGCCGGAGACCGCTAGTTTCGCCTATGCACCGCAAGCCCTTTCGGCTGTGTCGGCAAGGACGGCGTGGCTTCTCTTGGCGGCTGGCCTCTTCGAGACGACGGACGGCGGACGCGTCTGGCGGAACCTCACGTCCCCGTTGCCCGACTGATCGGACGGGACGGGCCCCCAGGGCTGAACACATGCGCGCACGGACAGGGAGCCGTGCAAGCCAGGAGGGGATCGGGATCGTCGACCTGCAAGCGGCCGCCGCGTTCGTGCGGCGCGCCGGCACCGATTCGGAGCTGCTCCGGCTGCGCTGTCTCCTCGGAGAAGACATCCCGCTCGACCTGCGGGTGCGGGAGGTCTGCGCGGGTCAGCGGGCTGATGGCGGATTTGCGCCGTATTGGGCGACAGACTACAGCGGTGTCGATGCGACCTGCTTTCGGCTGGCGCACGGTGCGCAGGCGGACATCCCTCTCGAGCTGCCCGAGACATGCGCTGCGCTCGCATTCCTCGAATCCCGGCAACGAGCGGACGGCACCTGGGAGGAGGAAGCGGGTTTCGCACCGAAGGCGCCGTCTTGGGCACGACCAGGAGACCTACAGGCTACGCTCTACCTCACGGCGAACGCCGGAAGCTTGCTCGCGACCGCCCGGCGGACGGAGCCCGCTCGCCTGGCCGCGGCCTACCTTCTCGGGCTACGCGGCGCGGACAACTGGCTGCCCTCCTACCTGCACGCGAACTGGCTCGCTGCGGCGCTTTTCCGCCATGTAGGCGAAGACGCCGCTGCGGAGGGGATCTTGGCGGGTCTCGCGGCCCGCAGCGCGAACTTGTCGGCGGGAGCTCTCGCCTGGATGGTCACGAGCCTTGCCGAAGCCGGCGTGGCGCACAGCCACCCCACAATTGCGCAGGCCGTGCAACGGATCCAAAAGCAGCAGCGCGCCGACGGATCCTTTCCAAGCGGGGACGGGCCGGACTTTGACGCACACGCGACGCTGGAGGCGATCCGCGCGTTGAGATGTCGGGCGTGAGCAGCGAACTGAGCTTCGCAACATCGGGAGCCAACATATGGAGCGATGTCGGGCAGATCTCGCGGATCCTGTGGCCGGGCATCGACGCCATCGAAATCGGCAGTCTGGCCGCACCGGAGGACCTCTCCACGGTGCTTTCCGCCACCGCGCAGAGCGGCCTGCGCTGGGCGGCGCACGCCCCGCTCTGGCGCACGGGCCTCAAGCGGGACCAATTTGGCAAAAACGGCTTCGGTGCGGAGTCCATGCGGCAGCTCGAGGGCGACTTCGCCGTCGCGGCGGAGGGCGGAGCCGAC